>DATLVW010000041.1:0-8177 GCA_035577085.1 Thermoanaerobaculia bacterium | reverse complement strand
CGCGCTGTCGCGAAGAGTCCCGTCAACGCCTCCGCCTGTTCCACCGCCCACGCCGCGATGCCGTACACGATCGGAGTCTGCTCCAATCCGCCGGCGGCCATCGAAGGGCCGGATTCCGTCATTCCCGAAACAGTCTTTTCGGCGTCCGTGCGTCCGCAGCCCGGTGCGGTGGCCTCGTGGACGATCACGAATGGCACGCCGGCGACCGCGACAGGCGACTCAGTGACGGTCACGGCAGGATCGAGCGGCAGCGTCGGCCTGGCTGTGCGCTTCACGCGCGGCGCCTGCATGAGCGCGGCCGAGCGCAGCTTCGCCATCGTCCCGAAACCCCCCTGTGACAATCCGAAAGCCATCGTCAGCTCCGGCCCTCTCTCGTGCGGCTCGGCGCTCATGAACGTCACCTTCACAGGTACCCCTCCGTTTCAAGGAGTGTGGTCGGACGGGGAGCACTTCTTCAGCAACGAAACTTCCCTCGTGCGCCACGTCCAGATTCCCGGCGATTACCGGATCGCAACGTTCAAGGACGCCGTCTGCGATGGTACGCAGACAGGTG
Source organism: Thermoanaerobaculia bacterium (assembly GCA_035577085.1). GTDB lineage: Bacteria > Acidobacteriota > Thermoanaerobaculia > Gp7-AA8 > Gp7-AA8 > JADGNZ01. The sequence goes on along the minus strand of DATLVW010000041.1, from coordinate 7,624 downwards.
TGGCCGTGGTGCCGCCATTGATCCCTACGGCGCAAGTGTGGGCATCCGGGAACGGCTGTGCTCTGGTCGACTCGGCCTACGTGAACTTCTCTGGCAAGGCACCGTTCTCCGCATGCTGGAATGACGGAACCTGCTTTACAACGTTTTCCTCACAGATCGTGAGGCCGCTTACGACGGTCACTCCGATGCTGACGCTGGCGTCGGGGAGCGATCGCGACGGCTGCCCCCTGGCCATCACGGGAGGCACGCGAGTGCTCCCTTCACCCAAAGCCAAAATCGAGCGCAAGTGCTTGACGGTCGGCGCCTTCGAGGGCAATAACGTGACCGAATTCCTCGTCACCATCGATGGCACCTTCGTTGAGCAGGCGTTTCCCACATGGTCGGATGGCTCGCATGCGCTTTTTCGTTATTTCACGATCGACCAGACGACGACCTATACGCTCAATAGCCTCAGTGTCTACGGGTGGCAATGCGCTCCCTTGATCGATCCTCCTCGATCCGTGACCGTCTATCCAACTCCGGTCCCCGCACTCTCGTCGAGTGCAGCCGATGTATGCGCGGGTTCGACGTTCAGTGCCGCGGTTACGCCCCCGCCCCCGGGCACTCAGGTGACCTGGGAAATGTTTAACGGCACGATTCTTTCGGGGCAGGGGACGAACGCCGTACAAGTACAGGGCGTCGCAGGTCCCGATGGCAACATCACGGGATATCTCTATTGCACGTTCACGTTTTCCGATCCCACCCACTGCCCATTGGCCAGTCGGACCCAGGTGCGCGTGGTCACCGATCCTTATGCAACGCTCTCGCTGGATAGTACGCCTCTCCATTCCGGCAAGACGAACTACATCAGCTTCACCCTCGGGTACACCGTCACGGGGTGGTCTCTGGAGAACTCCATGGGTGATCCGATCACCCTGGTAGGCAAATGTGACATCACCAATGGGGGTACGTGCACGGCAACCTACACCAGCACGCACGGTCCCGGGCAATCGACGATCACCCTCCATGCTAAGAGCGCCTGTCCCACGAAGGATGTTTCCGGGGTGGTGACGATCGTGCCGTAACGTCGGCTGAGTTGGCGGAACTGCGCGAGTGGATCCTCGAGCGGGAAGCCGAGGTGTGGGACCGTGAGATCGAACGCGATGCGGCTTCGGGGAAGCTCGACAAGCTGTTCGAAAAATCCGTCGCTGATCACCTGGCTGGCAAGAGTCGGGAGATTTGAAGCACTTCACCAGCCCGATTTCTGGGATCGATTCAGCCAGCTTCCTGAAGAAATCCAACGTCTCGCCCGTGAGAACTACGAGCGCGCATGACGAATACGCACGACTTCTTTCGTCGTAGCGCCTTCTGTGCGAAATCGTCGAGTGCGCTGAGGACGCTTCTCATCCGAGTACACTTTCCGAAACAGACACGTTTGCGGAGCGTCCTATGCGAATGGCTCAACTCTCTATCCTTGCGATCTGCTTTTCGGCGTCCGCCCTTCTTGCCCAGGTTCCGACGATCATCAACGAGATCGATCAGCTCGAGTCGGTGCGCGATCCGAAGTGCTATGCGACGGCCAGCAGGCTCGAGGACTTCATCTATGGGACGCCGCTCGACTTCGATGCGCGTGCAGAGAAGATCGCGCTGCAGAAGCAGTTCATTCGCGATCTGTGGCTGAAGGCGAGCGCTGCGGCGGCGAGCGCGGGGAAGACGCAGATCGACGTCGATACGCTTCGTCCCATCCTGCAGGCTGCGGTGCCGTACGTGGCTACCGCGGGCGGCGATTGGGTTGTGCGTCCTGATGATGCGCATCGCACCGAGGTCTCCGCGCGCGACCGGCGGCAATACGGATCGGTTGCGTACGCGCTGCGCGCGATTCTGGCCGTGCAGCAGGACGCATTCGTTGACGGCACGAAGATCGTTCCGCTCGATCCACCTGCTGTCGAGCTGTTCAAGGAATCAATCGATCTCGTCACGCTCGCTGCGCTGCAGCACGCCGATCACGCCACACGCGCCACGAACCACGAACGCCTCGGCGCGAAAGAGTTGAAAGCAGGATGGGCGGATGTCATCGGTCACGCTCCGGCTGTGGCACCCGAGGCGAAACCGGCGCACGTGGCCAGTGCGACGGCGCCGCAGAAGTTCGCCACCATCAATGCCATCGTCGCCGAGAAACTGGCGGCGTATGAGAAGTACAACGACCTCTCGCAGGCGGTTTTCCTTCGCAACGTGCAGGTCTACATGTCGCGGCATATGTGGCCGACCGATCCTGCCGAGGGGAAGGCGTTCAAGGATCAATTCACGGAGACGATGATCGCCTGGACGGGCGACGTTATGCTCGAAGCGGAGAAGCGTGCGAAGAAGCGCGGCCACGCTTTGATCCGCGTCGAGGACGTTCACGACGCCGTGCAGTTGTTCGAGCCGCACGTGCTCAACGAATACGAAGACTGCATCTACTTCCCTCGGCTGCCGAAGAACGAACAAGTCGTCATCGAGGCATACGACCTCGACGCCTTCCGCGATCCCGGCCTGCACTGGTTCTACCTCAAAGAAGTTCTGGCCGATCCGAAGTACAAAGGAACGCTGGAGCCCGATCCCTTCGCGGCGGAGTTGCTGACCGAGGGAGGAGCGCAGATGGGAACGCTCATCCTGCGCGTGGCCGGGAAGATCGCGACGGCGGAAGGGAAAGACCGGCTCGATCGGACGCACCTCTCCCGAGGGGTCACGGAGATTCAGCGGCTGATCGACAAGAACGCATCGATGCCGCCGGAGAAGAAGACCGCGGTCACGATTGCCTCGGCATCAACACCTCCGGCGAAAACCGGCGGCAAGTACTTCACGGATGTCACCGCATCGAGCGGCATTCAGTTCGAGCATCGCATGTCGGACTGGCTGGCGCGTCTCATCCGCAGCTACACGGTCAAGGAAGGCGACAAGCTCGTGCTGGCGGTGCCGCCTGCGTTCGGCGGCTCGGGCATCGCGGCCGAGGATATTGATAATGATGGCGACATCGACGTGCTCCTGCTGAGCGGATCGGGCAACGCGCTCTATCTCAACGACGGCAAAGGCCACTTCACCGATGTCACCGAGTCGGCAGGTCTGAATTGGAAGCGCCCCGACGGGCGGCCGGGCGAACCGCGCCAGGCGATCATCGCCGACTTCGACAACGACGGTCTGGAGGACATCTTCATCACGTACGTCGATGACGATCACCGCCTCTACAAGAACCTCGGGCACGCCAAGTTCGAGGACGTCACGGCGCGTGCGGGTCTTGGCGGTAAAGGTCTCGTCGGCGGTCCGGCGACGGCGTTCGACTACGACAAAGACGGCCTACTCGATCTCTACATAGGTTACTTCGGCGATTACATTCACGGCGAGTTGCCGACGTTCGCGCGCCGCAACACGAACGCGCTTCCCGACAAGCTCTTTCACAACAAGGGCAACTTCGTCTTCGAGGATGTCAGCGCCGGCAGTGGCGTGGAGAATCCCGGTTGGGCGCAGGCTGTCGGCCATCTCGATTTCGACGGCGACGGCTGGGAAGACCTCATCTGCGGCAATGACTTCGGCAGCAATTCCTGGTATCGCAATCTGGGAGGAACGGGCAAGTTCGAGGATGTGTCGGCGAAGCTCGGCACGGACAAGCCGAGCTACACGATGAACATCGGCATCGCCGATTTGAACCGCGACGGCTATCCCGACGTCTACATCTCGAACATCGTGACGATGAACAAGGACGAGAAGTACGTCCTCCCCGACGCGAAGACGCGCCTGAAACTGAATCCTCAGAAGATGGCCAATATGCGCGTGGTCGAGGCCAACGATCTCTGGGAGTCGGCGGCCGCGAACGGGAAGCTCAATTCGTACGTGCAATCGACGGCGATCGGCCGCGGGTACAAGTCGACCGGCTGGTCGTGGGGTGCCGACTTTTTCGATTTCGACAACGACGGCGATGACGATCTCTATCTCGTCAACGGTATGAACGAGTACGCGGTCTACTCCAGCGTCAACCCATATTTCACCGATGCCACGGGGGCGCAACAGCAGGCGGTCGTGCCGGTCGCTGAGAAGGAAGCGCCGGTGTTCTTCGTCAATCGCAACGGGATGTTGATCGAAGACTCGGCGCAGAGCGGCGCCGATCCCCTCGGCAACGCACGCGCCGTCGCGCAGTTCGACTTCGACGGCGACGGCGATCTCGACATGATGGTCAACAACTTCAACGGGCCGGCGATCCTCTACCGCAACAACTCCGAAACCAACGGCAATCACTGGATCAAGATCCGCCTCACCGGCGATCCGTCGAAAGGCGTGACCCGCGATGCCATCGGCGCGAAGATCATCGTCGACACGGCACACCAGAAGGGCATGTGGCGCGAAGTCTTCAGCACGATCGGCTACCTGACGTCGAATCCGAAGGAGCAGCACGTAGGCCTCGGCACCGACAAGCACGCCGACGTGACCGTGATCTGGCCAAGCGGGGAGAAGCAGACGTTCAAAGGGCTGGCCGCGGACAAGAGCTATCGCATCGTGCAGGGTACGGGTCTGGTGAAGTGAGTTAATTTGAAAGAGTCGATCACCACAGAGACACAGAGAGCACAGAGAATCCTCCGTGTTCTCTGTGTCTCTGTGGTTGCCTTTTCTTCAGCGATCACCGCGGCAGTCGCAGCGTCGCCGCCAAAACATACGAACCGCCTCGCTCGCGAAACCTCGCGCTATCTCCTGCAGCACGCTACCAATCCGGTCGATTGGTATCCGTGGGGCGAAGCCGCGCTGAAGGCCGCGCGCGAACAGAACAAACTGATCTTCCTTTCGATCGGCTATTCGACTTGCCATTGGTGTCACGTGATGGAGGCCGAGTCGTTCTCGAACGATGCGATCGGCGCGGCGATGAACGAGCACTTTATCGCCATCAAGGTCGATCGCGAGGAACGGCCGGATATCGACAGCGCCTACATGGCCATCGCGCGCAAGCTGATGTCCGATCCGGGCTGGCCGCTGAATGTGATTCTGACGCCGGAAGGAAAGCCGTTCTTTGCCGCGTCGTACATTCCGCGGGATCGACTGCAGACGCTGATCGAGAGATTGGGGACGTCGTGGAAAGAACATCCGGAGCAGATCGCATCGACCGCGGCGATGGTCATGCAGTCGCTGGCGCCGGAAGCCGCGGAGAATGAACGCGCACCCGATGCCGCGATGCTGAAGACCGCGTACCAGCAGCTCGCCGAGCGGTTCGACGCCGTCAACGGAGGCTTTCTTCCTCCGCCGAAAGTTCCGGCCGCGCATCAGCTCATGTTTCTGCTCCGCTACTGGCGGCGCAGCGGCGACAAGCATGCGCTGGAGATGGTGGAGACGACGTTGCGGGCGATGCGCCGCGGCGCGATCTGGGACAAGGCACGATCGGGCTTTCATCGCTACACCGTCGACGCGGAGTGGCGCGAGCCGCACTACGAGAAGATGCTCTGCGATCAGGCGCTGCTGGCCATTGCGTATCTGGAGGCGTATCAGGCCACGCACAAGCTCGAGTACGCGAGCACAGCGCGCGAGATCTTCACCTACGTGCTGCGCGATCTGCGCGCACCGAGCGGCGCGTTCTACAGCGCGAGCGATTCCGACGAGCGCGGCGTCCGCGACGAGAAGATCCTCACCGACTGGAACGGCCTGATGATCGCAGCTCTTGCGTCAGGCGCTGTGGTCCTCGACGACGAGACATACGCAATCGCGGCGAAACGCGCTGCCGCCGTCGTGCTGGCGGACGAGCGCTTGCAGCACCAGCGCAGCCATCCCGCGTATCTCGACGATTACGCCTTCGCTGTCTGGGGCCTGCTCAACCTGTACGAGGCGACGTTCGAGGTGCAGTACCTCGATCGCGCTATCTCGCTGGAGCGCGAGTCGTTGTCTCGTTTTCGCGATTCTGACGGCCGCTTCTACATGACCGCGAATGACTCCGAGACGCTGCTCGTCCGCCCACGCGAAGCGAGCGACGGGTCGCTCCCGTCCGGCAACTCGGTGCAGCTCATGAACCTGGTGCGCATCGCCCGCATCACAGGAGATCCGTTCTTCGACAAGGCGGCGAACGATCTCCTGCGCACGAGCGCGGGCGAAGTCGACGTCATCCCCTCCGCATCCGCCCATCTCATGAGCGCCGTCGATTTCCTCATCGGCCCATCATTCGAGATCGTGCTTGCGGGCACTGACGTTCATCCGCTGCAACGCGCCGTCTACGCATCGTTCGTCCCGAACAAAGTGGTCCTCCGATCGGGAGCCGATGTCGCGCGAATCGCACCGTTCACGAAAATGCAGAAGGCCATCCGTGGAAAGGCGACGGCGTACGTTTGTACAAATCAGCAGTGCAAGCTGCCGACGAACGACACGGGGAAGGTGGCCGAGTTGCTTGGAGCGACTCCGGCTAGGCCTCGCTAGCTCGAAGTCACGCGGAGGCGCGGAGATGCGGAGAACAGCAACTCATCTCCCTCCGCACCTCCGCGTCTCCGCGTGAAAGGCTGTCTTTGAAACTCACTTCAACCCAACCCGAAAGATCGCAGTATCCGGGTGATACGTCCGCCAGTCGAACCAGTAGTCGCTGAGAACATCGATCTTCGTTAGCTGATGGCCTGCTAACGGACCGGTGATCGCGCGGCCGCCGAAATCCCATTCGCTTCCGGTTGCGCTATCGACGAACGTGATCGGTGACGATGAAGGTTTCGCGAAGAGCTCGAGAACACGTCCATCAACAACCCTCCGGAACGCGCGCACCGACCGCCCATCCTCGGCTACCGCGATCACGATCGGAACCGCGCCGATCGTGTCGATAATCGGATTCTGCTGTTTGACGTCAGACATCGTGTACGCCTTGGACCGGCCATCGACCGTCACGCCGACGATGAGCTCGCGTGGTTGCAGGCGTGCGTCGTGCGTGTTCGTCGCCACCGGCATCTTGGCGATGTGCGCCTCCCAATCAGCGCCTGCGTAGAGTCCGGCCGCGGCGATCTTCGCGTCGGGGCGCAGCACGCGGCCGGCGGCGTGTTCCCGTTTCCAGAGCGCGAATCCAATCTCATCCTGCGGAACGTGCTTCAACCGCGTTCCCTTCAACGGTCCCTGAATCGCCTCGCCGCTGATCTGCTGCCACCACGAGCCGGTCTCCTCGTCGCGCATGATGAAGTTCTGGTTGTTGATCCCGGCGAGGTGGAAGTGCAGCGTTCGCCCGTCGACCGTAGTCTCCCACACCAGACCGGTGTGGCAGAGCGTTCAATAGGTGACGACAATCGGTACGCCACCGACGACGTCCTGAACGAGATGGTGATACGCGAGCTGCCGGATCGGATAGGCAGCCGCTTCGCCGTTCCGTTCAACGGCGATCACGAGATCGGCGTTGTCGACAAACGAAGCCGCGTCCGCGTGCACATACGCGGCGCCCGCGAGCGGATGAAACATCCACTCAAAATGATTCTGCCGCGCGAACCAAGTGCTGACGGTCGTTAACAGAAGAAGAATGACGATGCCGATTCTCCCCCACCATCGCGCGCCTCGCCAGAGCGTGAAGATCAGCCACGCGACGATCAGCAGCGCAACAATCGTGACGATCGGCGAAATCGTCCGCAGCGCATACGAGATCGAGACTCCGCGCGCCGACTGCGGACGGAATGGC
>DATLVW010000040.1:0-6306 GCA_035577085.1 Thermoanaerobaculia bacterium | reverse complement strand
CGCGCACAACTACAACGCCATCGCCATCGTGAAGCTCGAGACGCACGACATCACGACTGAACTGCACGGCACCGTGAAATCGATCAGCGCCTCGCAGTGGGTGATCGGCGGCCCTCCCGGCTCGCTCGCTCCCGACTTCATCGTCAAGATCGCCTCGACGACGGTCATCTATCCCGATCCCAAAGTCGGCGACCGTGTGGTCGTAGTCGGAACCCGCGACGCCACCGGGACGTTCACGGCGACCAAGATCAGCAAGGAACCCTGATTCAGCCGCAACGAAGCTGAATCGAACAAGGAGAAGCAATTCGATATGGCCCAACTCAACGGCTACCTGTTCTTCAACGGTAATTGCGCGGAAGCGATGGGTTTCTACGCGAAGACGCTCGGCGGCAAGGTCGACATCATGAAGGTTGGCAAATCGCCGGCCGCGGAGCAAATGCCACCGGGTTCCGACGATCTCGTCATCCACGCCCGCCTCGAGCTCCCCGGCGGCGCCGTGCTCATGGCCTCGGATTGGCTGGACAAGACGCCCTATCCATCGATGAAGGGCTTCGCGCTCTCAGTCGGCTATCCGACCGGGGACGAAGCGCATCGCACCTTTGATCTGCTGGTCGAAGGTGGCAACGCCCCGATGCCCTTCGGCAAGACGTTCTTCGCCGAGGGCTTCGGCATGCTGACAGACCGCTTCGGCACGCCGTGGATGGTCGCCGGCGGAATGATGGGCTGAGGATTGTTTGGGGAGAGGGTGTGATGAATGATGTCTACGAAGACGTCGTTCTCCCACTCCCCACCCCCAACTCCCCACTCCCCGTCACTTCACTCCAGCAAGCAGCGCTTTGAAATCCGCCTGCTTCCCCGCCACCGGAATCGTCAGCTCGATCTTCACTTTCGCGTTGCGATAGTCGGTGATCGTGAATCGCAACTCATCCGCATCGTCCCCAAGCGCGCGGAGGATCGACTTCGCCGTGCTGACTGCTTTATGCGTCACGTCCGATCCCTCAAATGTGAAGCTTCCCTCCTCCGGATACGACCCGCTCGGCGCCACTTTGAACGACAGCGGCGCCTGCCCCTTCCGCGTAATCGTGAGAACGAGAAGCTCCTTCGCCACCGCAGGCGCATCCGGTCCTTCGAAGTCATCGAAGTCGAACGGTGCCAGCGCCGCAACATGCCCGAGAGTCAGATCAAATCCAAGCGCGCCCTTCTCGTTCGCCGTGTACGTCGTGTCGCAGAAAAACTTCACCGTAACCGGCGTCGCCTTCCCCAGCACGGTAGCGACTCCGGAGTACGTCAGAAGCCGCCCACTCCCCGACCGCGACGCCTCCCACTTCCCGGCTGAATCCGCGGCCAGCGCCGAGAGCGTCATCGAAACGAAAATGAGGAACCCAATTGCAGAGAGGCGTGACGACATTACAAGTTCTCCATCAGTGGTGGCGCATCCAGTGTCCTGCTGATCCAGCGCGCGGGACGGTAGCACAGCACCACTCACTGCGATGAAGGCGAGGTTGTCGCGTCCACCCGTTCGTAGCAATCGGACATTCTCCCGACAGTACTCGACGGTGAGGCCGAGTGTGGTAGAAACCTCCTCCACGATGTCGCAAACCGGGACGCTGCAGTTCGCGATCGACGCGCGTCACATCCGCCAGCTCGGGCGAGAGCTTGTCGCTGACAAGATCACGGCAGTGGCTGAGCTCATCAAAAACGCCTACGACGCCGACGCAACTACGGTCACGCTTCGCTTCGGGGGCGATACGGAGCGATCCGGTGGTTGCCTTCAGATCACCGACGACGCCAGTGGGATGACTTTCGTCGATGTGCGCGATCGATGGATGCGTCTTTCTACCGATTACAAGGCGCGCACTCCTCGCTCCAGCCGTTTTCAGCGTTGGCGCGCGGGGCAAAAGGGTATAGGTCGCTTTGCCACCGAAACGCTCGGTGAAAAGCTCGTTCTCACAACTACAAGCGAAACCACTGGTGAACACCTTCAGATCACATTCGACTGGACGGAGCACTACAGCGCCGGGACAGAGCTGCAGTCGGTTGAGAATAAATATGTCCTCAGTGTCGGCAACCCGGAACAACCCTTTACGACCTTGCACATTGAGCGGCTGCACGACTCGTGGAACAAGGGCGATATGGAACGCATTGGCCGAGCCGTTTACCTGTTGCAGCCGCCTCGGCCACCCGAGAAAGTTGGTGACGACCCCGGACTGGTTGTTCACATTATCTCCGCCGATGGGACCGAAGTTCGCATTGAGCCGGATCTTGATGCCTTTCTCGACGCTGCTACAGCTGTCATCACTGGCGCAGTCGACGAGAATGGAATTGGCCGCTGGCAGATACGGAGCGATCGCTTTGAACTGGATGAAGAAAGAATCCTTCCGGATCGAATACTAACCACCGGCGCGTTTCGATTCCGCGCATACTATTTCATCTACGCGCGCGCCGCGCTGGGCAATGTCGCTGTGGGGCGCGCGCGGGCCTTCGGTCGCGATTACGGTGGCATCCGCCTGTACAGGGATGATCTGCGCATCATGCCGTACGGTGAACCCACTGACGATTGGCTTCGGCTCGCCGACATCTACCGCCGACGGGAGTACCTGCCGCCTATCGGCAACAACGCCTTCTTCGGCGAAGTGGCTATAACGAGAGACGAAAACGTCCTGATGATCGACACCGCCAGCCGCGAAGGCGTCGTCGAGAACGAATCCTTGAGGGCCCTCCGCGTCTTCGTTAGCGACGGACTACTCTGGGGGATACTGCAAGTTGCCGCGGCGCGTGGAAAAAAGGGCAAGTCGACACGCCGAAAAAAAGATGCACCTACCCGAGTAGATCTCCTCGTCCGGGCGCTCGCAGCTGTGGGTGCGCCGGCGAACGAGGAGACCGCGGCGCGGCTAAGTGCCGTTGTCGATGAGATTATGGCCGATGCGGCGCGCGCCGATGCGGAACAGCAGGAACGCGTGCAGGATCTTATCGGCGAGCTCGAATTGTTGCGCGTGCTGGCATCACTCGGGACCTCGATCGCAGTATTCAGCCACGAACTCAAGGCAATCATGAATGCTTCAAGCGGAGCCCTCCTGGACGTCGAAGACGCACTCACGGGTGGAGTTGATATTGAGATGGTACGCGCGAGTGTCAATAACTTGGGCGAGGCTATGGGTAAGCTAGACCATCTCGGCGAGTACATCGCCACATACGTCAGCGATAGTCGCCGGCGCGAACGAGTGCCTCAACCACTGCATGCCATTATCAAGGAATTTGTCAGCTCCTTTGAGCGGACAGTGAACAAGCGCGGGATCACGTTTGACCCCGACGTCGTCGAGCCCGAAACACTGAGAACGACGCCAATGAGTCGTTCTCAGATCCAAGCGATACTCTTCAATCTGTTGACAAATGCGATCAAAGCTATGGACGGAGAGGGACCTCAGACTCGGCGGATACGTATCAGCGCGCGTCGTGATGGTAACTACGCGAGCCTCCGTTTCGAAGACACCGGAGCTGGTGTACCCGCGGAGCTTCGACACCGAATTTTCGACCCATTTGTCAGTGCCAGTCTGCCATCCGAACAGGAACTCGGTGTGGGCACAGGGCTGGGCCTAAAGATCGTGAGGGACATTGTAACGGCTTATAACGGCGACATCGATCTGGTGGAGGCGACCGAGGGCTTCACGACCGCATTCGAGGTTCGGCTCCCTATCTGGACTGACTCGGTGTAGACAAAGAAAGGGGACTCGATGGCAATAATAAGGGCGGCGCTGGTTGATGACGCCGATGACGATCTCAAGATAGCTGGACGTTTACTAAGAACTGGCATTCAGTGCGATCCAATTCGTCCGCCGGACGAAGAGAACTCCTTCGAACAGCTCATCAACCAATTACGTGCGGGAAACTACGACATTGTTCTCTTGGACTACCGCCTTGATGACGAAGTCCCGCGTGGATACCGCGGCGGAACGGTCGCGGCACGGCTGAAGGAATTTCACCCGGACATGCCTGTCGTGCTCCTGACTACTGAAGAGAAGCTCGAGGCGTCGGTCCGTCACAACCCGCGGGTAGCCGCGCTCTTCGATCACCTTGTTCTGAAGGAGGATCTTGCTCATGCAGACACACGCAAACGTCGAGCGGCTGAAATGCATGACCTCGTCGCGAGCTATCAGATCTTGAAAGAAGAGGAAGCTCAGCCGAACGATGACCTCTACGATATTGTGAGTCGCCTGGCAAGAGCGACCGAAGACGATCGATTCGCACCTTCAGTCCGCAATAGGGCGGCACGCACACCGGAACTCGCAAACTGGTTTTTGCAAGAGTTCCTTGCCTACCCCGGGTCGGTCCTCCCGATATCGGACGTAGCCGCGCGCCTTGGTATCGCACAAACAGCAGCGGAGGGTGATGCGGTGCGGTCCTGGTTGGCTCCAGCATCCTATGCTGGAGTATTTGCAACTATCCGCGAACGGTGGTGGCGCGGGCGACTTGATCTGCGTTTGATTGGAAAGAGGTCGGACTTGCGTGATAAGCCGGCGACGGCGCGCGCCGCCTTCATTTCCAAGGCGATAGGGGTGCGCATCCCACCGGCGCGATGTGCATGGTGCGGAGGCGAGTACGTTGAACGCGCGTGCGCGATCTGCAAAGAAGCAGTCGACGCAAGCCACTTTCTAGTTGGCAATATTGATGACCGACCTGGTTGGGCGGAACCAGCGAGGGTATGCTTCCGCTGTATCGCACAGGGTGACGCTGAGGACGTTCGATTCATCACAGGTGCCGAACAGATCGCCCACAAGCTCCGCACGGGTGAACTCAAACGGCCAGCATGAAGGAACCCTGGTGCTGCCCCGCCGCTGAGGAAGTTGTGGTCTTCGTCGCCCAAGAACTGGTGCGCCAGGGGGTCATCGCCTCGTGGGTGGTCGCCGACACTCCGAGTCGCGTCGTGACGCGATGCCATGCCTGTAGGAGCAATAGCCCAAATCCGCGCAAATGCACAGGCTGGAGAATCAGGTTTGGTAGACCCGCGACCACGCTACGCTTTGTGCCCGTCGCGATCGATACACACACGGTCGACCTGCGCCTCGAGTGTGACCTCGACTTCTCCTCAAAGACTCTATCGAAACCCCGCGATTGGTGCGCAGCGCCGTTGGCGAACTGCACCGTAGCCATCGAGGTCTACGAAGCGGGAACCGATGATCTCATCGTCCGGCACCATCTGGACCTCGCCAACCCCGGGCAAGCAGGACCCGCCTGGCACCTTCAGCTAGGCGGAAAACCTGCGCAAGGCAAGAAACCGGACACGATGTGGCTTAAGGTTCCTCGATGGCCGTCAAGTCCTACCGACTTCATACTGATCGTCGAATTCGTACTGTTTTCGTTTTACCCGGAGGCCTGGAAGAGAGTCAGCGGAACGAATCCATGGCGGGAACATGTAAAAACCGCCGAAAGGCTCGTCCTAACGCACTACATGAGGCGGCTGGACACCTACATGAACACAACCTCCACGGCGAACTCTTGGCTTGCAGCGCAAGCGAATAATGCGAGCGATTGGAATCCGCGACCGGCCAAATGAGCATCCAGTGGCGGACACACCGGGTCTAACGCTTACTTACGCGTATCAATGAACGAAAACTCGGGCAGTCCGCCGAGTCCGTACGCAAGCAGCGCTAACCTGTCAAGCTTCCCGAAGTCGCGCGTTTTGAATGCTACCCGAATCTGTCTCTTGAGTGACGTTGAGAGCGACTCAGGCCTCGGAACGCGTATCCGGCGAAGGTACTGCGCTTGAAAGCGCAGATATCCACCTCTCATCTTCACAGCATAGGACCATATGAAGAAGAGAGCCACTCTCGAGCTAAGAAGGCCACCCAGAACTTCGAGATCCCAGATATCGGAAGTGACGAAGTACAGGTTGTGATGCGGATGGTACCCGCCAGCATCGAAGGCAACCTCGTTCGCGCCCGCGATGTCGGGGATGAGTAGCTTCGGCCGTTCCACCAAGTCGGGATAGACACGGTCGATCGTTCGGAACCAGAAGGCGTTGCCCCTCCGGGAAACATGCCGGGCGCGTACAGCATGCTCATGACCGGCCAGGTAAGCCGCAAGTCTTGGATACCAAGAAAGGTCCACGGCACGCCCGTCGGGACCGAAGGTGTTGATGACAAAGCGGCCCGCCCACTCGATGTTCCCTTCTTGAATGTCGGAACGCATGACAAGGGGTACAAGCCGGTCAGATTCAACCTGATCCGCCTTCTCGCTAGAAAGGATGAACACGTTGTCCGCACCCGTGGCGACGCCGATGCCCACCCGTGTAGCGCCATCATCTTCGAG
>DATLVW010000039.1:0-3899 GCA_035577085.1 Thermoanaerobaculia bacterium | reverse complement strand
CTGCCTTGGCCGGATCCCTGGCGAGCTGCGGCCCGATCGTATACCCCTGCCCTGCGATGAGCGCTAGCCGTTGACGGCGAATGAGGGCTGCTCCCTCGATCCCGTTCAGGAACGCGCGCGCCTCTTCGGCCACGGCATCCCAGCGGAGCGACTCGTCCTGCAAATCCGGTTGAGACGGCCTGTCAGGGGCAGTGCGCCGGCTGGCCGAAGTGTAACGTTTGCAGCAACATGCGCGCGCAGGCGCACTGAGGTGACCGCATTGCGGCCCTTCGTGGCCGTACGTGAGGCGCAAGCTGACCGCATTGCGGCTCTCCCTGTCCGCACGTGCGGCGCTAGTTGACCGCATTGCGGCGCTTCCTGTCCGCACGTGCGGCGCTAGTTGACCGCATTGCGGCTCTTCCTGTCCGCACGTGCGGCGCTAGTTGACCGCATTGCGGCTCTTCCTGTCCGCACGTGCGGCACTAGTTGACCGCATTGCGGCTCTCTCTGTCCGCACGTGCGGCGCGAGCTGACCGCATTGCGGCTCTCCATGGCCGCATTGAGGCTCATGATGGCGGCATGTGCGGCGCAAGGTGACGGGGTTGCGGCACGCCGTGTCCGCACTGCGGCCCGATGGAACTACGCTGCTGCGGGCCGCGTCCGAACGTGTGCAGGGGGGCGCAACGTTGCTGCAAACACCAGGTTCCGCGCGTGCGCGCCGAGGGTGCAGCGCTGTCGGCACGGGGACGCACGCGACGTGCGTTGCCGGTCTCGCGTTCGACGGTCTCGAGGCCGTCCGTTACGAGGATGACAACGTTCTGCCGATGGCCACCGCTACCCCTTCACGCTGCCAACCATCAACCCGGCGATGTAATACCGCTGCAGAACGAGGAAGACGATGAGCACCGGCAGGATGGTGACGACCGATCCGGCCATCATCAACTCGACGTCGAGCACGTGCTCGCCGCTGAGGTTGGCCAGTGCGACGGGGAGGGTGTGGTGCGACTGGTTGGAGAGGATGATCAGAGGCCACATGAAGTCGTTCCACGTCGACATGAACATGAACGTTGCCAGCGTGGCCAGAATCGGCCGCGCCAGCGGCATGACCACCGACCAGTAGATCCGCCATTCGCTGGCGCCGTCGATGCGGGCCGCTTCCAGCAGTTCCTGCGGCACGGAGAGCATGAACTGGCGGATGAGGAAAATGCCGAAGACCGTGACCATCGACGGGATGATCACGCCCCAGTAGGTGTTGACGAGGTGCAGAGTCTTCATAAGCAGAAAGAGCGGCAGCATCCCCACCTGCGGCGGCACGATGATGGCGGTGAGGAGAAGACCGAACATGCGGTCGCGTCCTCCGAAGCGGAGTTTGGCGAAGGCGTAGCCGGCCATCGATCCGAAGAGAACCGACGAGATGGTGACCGTCGATGCCACGATGGCGCTATTCAGAAAGGCGCGGCCGATGTTGAGGCGCAGAAAGAGCTGCCGGTACTGACCGAGGGTGGCGGCATGCGGCAACAAGTGCGGCGGAAAGGTGGTCGACTCCCCATTCGACATGAATGACGCGGAGAGCATCCACAGCAACGGAAAAAGCGTCAGGAAGCCGCCGGCGATGAGCACGGAGTGGAGGAGCAGCGATTCGCTCCGCCGGCTCATTGCTTCTCCCGCAACCGCATCTGCACCAGCGTGGCTGCGCCGATGATGAGAAAGAGCACGAACGCCACCGCCGCGGCGTATCCCATGCGCCAGAATTTGAAGCCCTGCTCGTACATCATCATGACGATCGTCAGCGTCTTGTTGAGCGGGCCGCCCTTGGTCATGACATACGGCTCGGCGAAGATCTGCAGTTGGCCGATGGCGACGACGACGCCGACGAAGAGGAACGTCGGTCCGAGCATCGGCAACGTGACGTGCCGGAACTGCCGCCACATCCCTGCCCCATCGAGGCGCGCCGCTTCGTACAGCTCCTCCGGGACGTTCTGAAGCCCGGCGATGAAGATGATCATCGTGTAGCCGAAGCCCTTCCAGACGCCGAGCAGGATGATGGCAGGCATGGCCCAGTGAGGATCGCCGAGCCAGTCGGGCTGCGGCAGGTGCATGGCGCCGAGGGCGAGATTGATGATGCCGAAGCGCGGATGGTAGAGGTACTTGAAGACGATCGACACCGCGACGAGCGTCGTGACGACCGGCGCAAAGTAGATCGTGCGAAAGAGCGCCTTCCAGCGCGTGAGCTTCGCATTCACCAGCAGTGCCGCCACGAGCGAAATCGCCACGGTCAGCGGCCCGCCGACGAGCGCAAAGTAGAGCGTGTTCGCGAAGGCCGTCCAGAAGATCGGATTGCCGAGGAGGTCGCCGTAGTTGCGCAGCGCAATGAAACGAAGGTTGTGGATGTCGCCGATCGAATAGAGGTCGAAGTCCGTGACGCTGAGCGCGAATCCCGCGATGACCGGCGCAAAGAAGAACACCGACAGCAGCACGATGGCCGGTGCCAGAAAGAGAAGCGCAGCGCGGGCTTCGGGGGTTTTCATGGAGACTCTCCGACGCGAGACTGCGTGGCCGCCGCACCTCGCGACCGCGATTGCGCCAGCATCCACCTCCGCTTCTCCAGCAACTCGTCCGCACGAGCGTCGAGCTGACGGAGCGCGACCGCCGGCGGCACCGCTCCGCGCGCGGCCGCCTCGCCGCGGTCGTAGATCGCGGTGGCAATCTGCTCCCACTCCGGAACCTTGGGGATCGGCGTCACGCGCTCGAGCTGCGCACGGAACGCGGGGAAATGCTTGTCATTGGCCAGCAGCGGCGACTGCCAGGCCGCGCGGCGCGCCGGGAGATCGCCGACCAGTTCATAGAAACGCACCTGCTGCGCGGGCTCGGAGAGAAAATCGATCAACTTTCGCGCGGCGGCTTTGTGCCGCGAGGCGCGAAATACGACAAGACTGCCGCCGCCGGCCATCGAAATGCCCATCGGCTCGCTGGCATTGACGGCTGGGAGTGGCGCAGTGGCCCACTTATCCTGCATTTCCGGCGGCAGCCGCTTGCGGAACTCCCCGACGTTCCACGGGCCCGTGATGTACATCGCGAAGTCGCCCTCGGCAAACTGCTGGTAGAGATTCGCGATCTCGCTGTTGCTGACGGCAGGCGCCCACCCTCTTCGGAACGTGTCGACATAGAACGCGAACGCGCCGGCAAAGCCCGGCTCCGAAAATGCGCCGCGCGTTCCGTCCGGGGTCAACAGCGTAGCGTGATTGGAGAGTGCGAGCATCGTGATCGGCTCGTACTCATTCGTCGGCAGAAGAATCGCCCAGCGGCACTTCTTCTGATCGTGAATCCGCTGCATTGCATCGCGCCACTCCGCCCACGTGCGCGGGCCATGCGGAAATCCGACCTCTGCCAGAACATCGCTCCGATAAAAGAGCACGCGCGTGTCGACGTACCACGGGATTCCGTACAGCGTCGCGCCGACGACGTTCGTTGCCCAGATTCCGGGGAAATAGTCGGACTGCTTGACCACCGCGGACGACGCAACATAGGGCCCTAGATCATCGAGGGCATTGAGAGCGACGAACTCCGGCATCCACGTATTGCCCATGTGCGAGATGTCGGGCATGGCATCGCCGACAAACGCGGTGACCAGCTTTTCGTGCGCGGCAGACCACGGGATCTGTTGCACGACGACATGAATATCCGGATTGCGCCGCTCGAACTCGGGGATGAAGCTGGCCACTGCCTCTCCTTCGCTGCCGAGAGCCCAGAATTCGAGGCGCTCGCGGTGGTCGGAGGTTTGTGAGGAACAGGTAGTGAGCAGCAACAGCGCAAGAGCGAGTGTCAAATTACGCGGCACGAGCCATGCGCGTCGCATTTTGAGATCCTTCGCCGTCCGTTGGCGGCTCAGGATGACACCACATCGGGTATGGCGGTCAGTG
>DATLVW010000038.1:0-3767 GCA_035577085.1 Thermoanaerobaculia bacterium | reverse complement strand
CAAAGGCGTCGACCTGACGATCGCGCCCGGCGAGGTGGTCGGCCTCATCGGACCGAACGGCGCCGGCAAGACCACGCTCATGTCGTGCATCGTCGGCTTTCTGAATGCGGATGAAGGGACGATCACGATCGATGGACGGTCGAACGATGATCTCGATGTTCGCCGCCGCACGGGATTCGTGCCCGAGCGGATGAACTTCGACCGTCGCGCCAACGGCGGCGCGTTCCTGCGCTACATGGCGCGGCTAGCGGGCGTGCCTCGCGATCGCGTGCACGCGCGTGTCGATGAGTTGCTCAACCGCCTCGGGCTTGCCGACGCCGAGGACAAGCGTCTCTCGCAATACTCGCGCGGCATGCTGCAACGGATCGGTATGGCTCAGGCGCTGATGCTCGATCCTGATTTTCTCTTTCTCGATGAGCCCACCTCGGGACTCGATCCCAACGGCGTCTTTCTCGTACGCGACCTGATCGCCGAGGAGAAGGCGAGGGGAGCGGCGGTGCTGCTCAACTCGCACCAGCTCGCCGAGATCGAGAAAGTATGCGATCGCGTGCTTTTCCTCAGCGGCGGCGTGATCGCACGCGACGAAGCGCTGCGCGAGATCGCGCGCATCACCATCGTCGTCACGATGCTGCCGGGTTCGTACGACGCTGCCGCGGTCGAAGCAGCGGCCGGCGCAGTGCCGGTGAACGATGTCGTTGCGACGAATGTGACATCCGAGGCTGAAGTCGCCCAACTTGTATCGAGGATTGTCAGCACAGGTGCAGGTGTCGTCGACGTTCGCCGGCGAACGGCCGATCTCGAGTCGATCTTCCGAGGTGAAGCGTGAGCCTGGTCGTCGTCATCGAATCGATCCGGCGCCACTTCGCGCACCTCGGCTACATCGCCGCGCTGCTGATCCTCATCGTCATCGTCGTGATGATGACGGCGATCGGAGCGCCGGCCAGTGCGCCGTATGCATTGATCAGTCTCTTCACGCTCGTCGCCGGCTGCCAGCTCATCGGCCCCGAGTTTTCGTCCGGCACGCTGCAGCTCATTCTCAGCAAGCCGGTCGGACGTTCGTCGTATCTGACCGGCCGCGTGGCGGGCGTGGTGCTTTCGATCTGGGTCGCCGTCGCCATCATTCTTGCCAGCGACATCATCGGGCGTCTGATCGCCGGAACGCCGATCGTCTGGCGCACCGTTCTCTGGACAGCGCTCGTGTCCGCGCTGAAGGTGCTGCTGACCTGTTCGCTGCTCGCGCTCTTCGGCAGCTTCACCCGATCCTACGTCAACATCGGCATCTACCTCGGCGGGCAGATCGTGCTCTCCGGCATCTACGGCCTCCTCTCGATCATGAAGAACGCCTTCAGCGGAGAGATGGCCGCGGTAGGCCGGCTGCTGCGCGCCCATCCCGGTATTCTGGAGGGCTACCGAGCTGTCCAGACGAATCTCTTTCCGGACGACCCGATGATTCCGTTCGACCGCAACTGGATTCTGCTGATGACGTGCAACGCGGTCGTCGCCGTGCTGCTGGCGTGCGTGATCTTCTCGCGGCGGGAGGTGCCGTATGGCGCGGACTAATCTCACCTTCGACCGCACGAAACAACGCGCGCTGCCGATATGGCTGCTGATCCTGGCCGTATTGCTGATCGTGGCGCGCATTGTTTCGAAGCAATATCCGGAGAAGGCGGAACACGATCTGGTGCGCTGGATGCCGATCAGTCAAGCGATTGGAATCGCGAGAACGACGCACCGGCCGGTGGTTTACGAGTTCTCCGCCGCATGGTGCGGGCCGTGCAAAATGCTCGAGCGCGAAGTGTTCATGGACGAGGACCTCGCGAAGCGGATCAATGACCGCTTCATCGCCGTGAAAGTGGTCGACACAAAGCAGGAAGAGGGCCGCAACTGGCCCGACGTGCAGGCGCTGATGGATCGCTACGCCGTCAACGCCTTTCCGACGATTGTGATTGCCGGTCCCGACGGCAACGTCCTCGACCGCGTCGTCGGCTATCCCGGCGCCGGCAAAATGGCCGCCATGATCGATCGTCCCCGCTGATGCGTCTCGAACACCTAACGGCAGAAGAGGAAGATTTCTGGCGCGGCGAATTCGCCCAGCAGAACTGGATATTCGGCGCCCTAGGACTGAGCGTCACCCTCCCCGAATTCTCCGGCGGCACGCCCGCCCTCCGCAAAATGCACTTCGGCTACTACCTCCAACCGCTCCACCTCAACGCCGACGACCGCGAAGACCTCCCCCGCAAACTCGTCCACGTCCTGGCCCGCCGCAAACCCCCACTCGACTTCCTCGAACTAAGCGGCGCCGGCGTCCGCATCCCCCACTGTTTCCCTCAAGGCTTCACCCTCGGCAGCGTGCTGCGGATTACGTTGCAGGAGATGCAAAAGCTACCGTTGAAGGATGAGGGCGGGTAGGCGACTTCTTTTGAACCACAGAGACACAGAGAACATCGTCTTACTCTGTGACCTCTGTGTCTCTGTGGTAAAGGTTTTGACTCTACGTGCGGTAGACGCTTTTTCCATTCCGAGGGGTTTGCAAACCGGTTCTCTCTACCTGAAGCGGATTCCTCGGTTGGAGCACATGGTCCGAGGGATCCTCGGTGGCGTGAAGTTCGAACTTCTCACCACCATCTCGAACGTTGAAACCATCGCCTCCGGGCGTGGAATCCGCATCCTCGATTACCTCGTTCGGCAATTCGGAAGAGGCCACTGGTTCAAACGCAAGGGAACGGCCTCAGTTCTGTTTGAGGATGGTACGATTGCCCACGTTGAGTTGCATTGGTTTGAAGCGCACGGCATCGGCAAGCGGAAAATGAGAGTCAAGCGCGGTTTGAAATGACATGAGTAAACAAGCAAAGCACTTCGCGGTCTGTATCCGCAACGACGAGTACGAGGGGTTGCTCCAGCTTCGGAAGATCTACGAGGTTCTGGAAGACGCGTTCGCCGAGCAGCACAACATGATCCGCGTGATCGACGAAGAGGGCGAGGACTATCTCTATCCGAGGGATTGGTTTTTGCCGATCGAACTTCCGCAGCGCGTTGAAGAGGCGATTGGCGGGCTTACGCAGTCGTGAGCGGCGACCTCACCGCCACGTCAACTCATACGTACACACCTGATCGCCGCGGCAGTGGCATTGCGTTTCCACCACATCGGCCTCGGTGGCGCCGTGGCGGAGGATCGCTTCGAGCATGAAGCCGTTGCCGCTGGCGCAGAAGTAGGGGCTGTAGCAGGGGTAGTCGCGGTAGTGCATGCGCGCGCCGGTCGGGGTGCGCTCAAGCGTGAGCTGGCCGTACTTCTGGTATTGCTCGTGGAACTGCGCGAGGTTCTCCAGGAACGCGTAGAGCTCGGCGGCGTCGAGCTGGTGAAAGACTCTTCCGATTCCCAGTTCGGCCGAGGCGGCGCCGACGAGCTCCAGGATGTGGGGATATTTCGCGCGGCAGGACTGGTAGATCGCTTTGTCGTACTCGACGATCGTGGAGAAGTCGTACCACGCCGAGGCGACGGGATTCATCGCTTGCTGGAGCGTGGTCGGAGTGAGCGTGGTCAGGATCGAGTAATAAGTCCGCTCGCCGAGGTCCTTGATCAGGAACTCGCGCCGCGCGGCGAACATCACGCCGGTGACCTTGCAGATGTCCGGATCTGGACCGACGAGGACCTCGTTCCCCGCGAGCGGCAACGCGCCGCGGGAGGGTCCACCCTGCTTCATGAGGAGTGACATGGGCCTGGGGCTTCCGTGCTCTATTTTATGGGAGATAGGACTTTCGGCACAGTG
>DATLVW010000037.1:0-3960 GCA_035577085.1 Thermoanaerobaculia bacterium | reverse complement strand
CCTTCGCTGCGGCGCTCGACCTGCCTATCAACCGCTACTCACACAAGCCGCTGCTCCCTCGAATTCTCGCCCTGCGCGAGAACGTGACTGCTTACGACGGTGCCTACGTTGCGCTCGCAGAGATTCTGGATCTCCCACTCGTCACTCGTGACGGTCGCCTCGCGCGCTCCTCAGGCCACACCGCCCGCATCGAGTTCATCGAGTAGAATCCGCGGCCCCATGGCCACCAAGTCCGAAGCTGGCGAGAAGCTCATCGCCTCCAACAAGAAGGCGTATCACGACTACTTCATCCTCCAGAAGTACGAGGCCGGACTCTCGCTCAGGGGCACCGAGGTCAAGTCGCTGCGTGACGGGAAAGCGAATCTGAAGGACGCCTACGTCCTGTTCAAGGGAGGGGAGGCCTTTCTCTTCAACGCCAACATCTCTCCCTACACGCACGGAAACCTGCAGAACCACGAGCCCGAACGGTCGCGAAAGCTCCTCTTGCATCGGAAGGAGATCGAGAAGGCGCGGGAGCAGGTCGTCGAGAAGGGCCTCACGGTCGTTCCTCTCCGCCTCTATTTCAAAGGCGGCAGGATCAAAGTCGAGATCGCCGTCGTGCGTGGCAAGAAGCTCTACGACAAGCGCGAGACCGAGAAACGCAAAGAAGCGGTCCGCGAAGCTGCCGTCGCGATGAAGCAGCGTTGAGACCGGGTCGTGTGGTCAGACAGCCACACTAGTGACTCAGACCCACCACAGAATCGCGGAAACAAACCGGAGCTAAGTTTGCCGGTAAACGACTGCGAACAGAAAGCTTACGTGCATTTCGATGGGATCGCACGTGCGTGGCACCTCGCCTGCTCCTTGGAGGCCCGGACATGCACGTCAAACGTAAGTCGATCAGCACAAAAGTCAGCATCACCGGCATCGGCCTCCACTCCGGCATCTACACGAAAGTCGAGCTTCACCCAGCTCATGCCGGCAGTGGCATCACCTTCGTCCGCGCCGACCTCGGCATGCGCATTCCCGCCCTGCAGGCATCGACCACCGCGCTCGATCATGCCACGACGGTCGGCCGCGATGATGTCTCCGTCGGCACCGTCGAGCATCTTCTCTCCGCGCTCATGGCGTGCGGCATCACCGACCTCGACATCCACATCAATGGCCCGGAAGTCCCGATCATCGACGGAAGCGCGCTGCCGTTCATGCACCTCATCGATGCGGCGGGCGTTCGCGAGCTGGGCGCCGATGTCCGCGTTCTCCGCGTCAAGGAACCGATCGAGGTTGTCGACGGCAACCGGAGCATCCGCATCACCCCGTCGAACCGGCTGGTCGTGAAGTACAAAATCGACTTCGACCACCCCACGATCGGCAAGCAGGCCCTCCAGTTCGACTTTCACCACGACAGCTTTCTCAAGAAGATCGCTCCGGCGCGGACCTTCGGGTTCAAGCAGGATGTGGACAAGCTGCGCGCTGCTGGTCTGGCCCGCGGCGGCTCTATCGAGAACTGCATCGTTCTCGACGAGCGCGGCGTCATGAATGGGCCGCTTCGCTATCGCGACGAGTTTGTCCGCCACAAGATCCTCGATCTGATCGGCGACCTGGCGCTGATCGGCCGTCCGGTGGTGGGCGAGATCACCGCCTATCGCGCCGGGCACGCGCTGCATTCGCGCTTCGTGGAGAAGATTCTGCGCGCGGCCGAAGCCGAGGAAGACGGCGTTTTGATCGGCGCTGCGGCGGCAGAGAGCTTCGCGTAAACCGAGACAACACCGTGCGATTGGTCGCTGTGTGGTAAATTTGCCACACCGTGAAATCGTTTCCTCTCACCGCGCTACTCCTGCTCCTCGCCAGCGCCGGATTCTCCGCTGATCCGAAGATTGACACGCTCACAGCCCGCTCCGTGAATCGGCAGGTCAACGTTCACTTCACGATGGGGCACGCGTTCGATCGCCAGCAGACCGTCCAGGGGCTTCAGAGTGGCGTGCCGACGAGCCTCGTGTACATCGTCGAGGCCTACCGCGACCGGCCAAACTGGTTCGACGAGGGGATCGCCAGATCGCGCATCGAGGTGATCGCCACCTTCAACTCGCTGACCCGCGAATACCTCCTCAACTACCGGCGCGATCACAAGCTCGTCCGTTCGGAGACGTTCAACGATCTCGCATCGCTGGAAAAGGCGATGACGAACATCGACGAGCCGGCCCTCTTTGATATCGGCAAACGGCCACCCTACAAAGTCATGGTGCGGGTCAAGGCCGACCTGATGCGCGGCTGGCTCCTCTACTTCATCCCGTGGGAGATCTCGACGCGCTGGATGGCCGTGCGCGTGACCGCGCCACCGGAGAACGGGCGATGAGTCTTCGCGCGCTCCTTCTGCGGCATCGAAAGGACCCGCGCTTCATCGTGACGTTGCCGTTGCTGCTGCTGGCGGCAACGAGTCTCATCTACTACGCGGTCCAGCGCGCGAAGGAGCTCTCCACCGAGGCGCTGAGCAGCCAGATGCTGCTCTTCGTACTGGCGAACATCAACGTCCTGTTGATCTTCGGAATCCTCTTCGTGCTTCTGCGCGGCGTCGTCAAGCTCGTCCTCGAGCGCCAGCGCGGCATCCTCGGCTCACGCTTCCGGACGAAGCTGGCGGTTGCCTGGGTGGCCACGTCGCTGATCCCGGTCCTCATTTTGTTTTTCTTCGCGACCGACCTGCTCCGAACGTCGATCGACCATTGGTTCAACGCGCCTGTGAGCCGCATTCTGACGAACGGCGAGACCATCGCCCAGATGGCGCAGGACCAGTCGGCATCGATGGCGGCGGCGGCAGCGCGCGAGATCGCGTTCAGCTCGAAGGTGGACGATCCGGCACAGCTCGAAGGCGTTCTCAGCCACGTACAGCAGTTTCATGGCGTGGATATGGTCGGTCTCTACCGCGACGGTGAGCTGGTGCGAGTCGTCGCCAACCCGCGTGCGCCCGTGCAGGAAGTGTCCGAGCCGCCGCGCAAATTCTTCGACGACGTTCTGGCCAAAGGACAGGCCACAAAGATCGATGTCGGCGCCAGCGGGAAGTGGATTCGCGTCGCTACGCGCGTCGGATCGACGCCGTACGTCGCCATCGCGGGAGTCTTCATCCCGGCATCGATGAGCCGGCTCATCGACGAGTCGATCATCGCGCACAAGACCTTCGAGCAGCTCAACGCCGAGCGTCCGACGTTGAAGGCTTCGCAGACATCGCTTTTCCTGGCCGTCACGCTGGCCGTTCTTTTCGGAACGCTGTGGACGTCGATCTACGCCTCGCGCCGGATCACGGTCCCGATCAAAGCGCTCGCCGAGGCCACGGGAAGGTTGGCGGAGGGCGGGTATGGACACCGCGTAGCCGTTGCGGCGACCGACGAAGTGGGGAGACTCATCGAATCGTTCAACGAGATGTCGACGCAGATCGACGAACAGCGGCAGGCGCTGACGCAGGCGAATCGATACCTCTCGACGGTGCTCGACAGCGTCTCGGCCGGAATCCTTGCCTTCAGCGACAATTTCGACCTTTTGAGCATCAATCACGCCGCGCTGCAGATGCTGCAGGTCGACGAGCCTGCCGATTCGCAGCCGCGCGCGAACCTCGCTGATGTCCTGACCGGCGACCTGACGCCGCTGCTCGAAACGCTGCGCGAGCTGACGGCGCGGGGAGGGCGGGCGCGCGAGATCACGCTCATCCGCGGCGGCGAGCTTCGCTATCTCGAAGTGTCGGTGGCCCGCCTCTCGGGCAGCGGCGATGAAGGTTGGGTGGTGGCGATCGAGGATTCGACGTCGCTCATGCAGGCTCAGAAGCTCGCAGCCTGGAACGAGGCCGCGCGCCGTATCGCGCACGAGATCAAGAATCCGCTGACGCCGATCCAGCTCTCCGCCGAGCGGATCGCGCGAAAGTTTCGCAACGGCGATCACGACACGGCGCTGGCGATCGATGAGGGGACGAAGACCATCGTCTCCGAGGTTGCA
>DATLVW010000036.1:0-22107 GCA_035577085.1 Thermoanaerobaculia bacterium | reverse complement strand
CCCCACTCCCCACCCCCCACTCCCCCAAGAAACAAACGCCGGCCGTGACATCACGGCCGGCGCCAGGAACTACTTCGCGTTGTCGGGGATCGACCAGAGGAAGTCGGCTTTGAGCACGCCTTTGAATTGCGGCGCATTCATGGCGATGTACTGATCGCCCGTGTAGATGTTCGGCTGCGTCGGCGGGTTCCAGTTCGCTTGTCCGTGGCAGCTCATGCAGTTCGTTTGTGCGCCGACGTTGTTGGCGGTCTGCACCGTCTTGCCCTGGAACATGGTGTTGCCCGGAATCGATTTGGGCAGCACGCTGGGAGTGAATGGCGCTTCGAGATACGGATTGAAGCAGTAGATGGAGTCTCCGTTGTTGTTGCCGCCGACGAGCGGCGTGGCCGGGTTCTCCATGTCGTAGGCAGTGCAGTGCGCGTAGTTGCGCGGCGCGCCCTGGAGTTGCGGCGGGCGATCGGCGGCGATGGCCGGCGAGCTCGGCGCCGTTGGTTTGTCGGGGTTCGGGACCCACCAGAACGTCTCCCACGTCCAGCGTGTGATCTCGCGCGAGGTGACGTGCATCGCCACGAGCACGGAGAAATCGCCCGCCTTCGCCGGCGGCACCTGACCTTCCGCGTTTTCCGCCGCGGCCTCGGCCGCCGTCAACTGGAAGTGGATGAACTCATCGACGCTGTACGTGCTGGCCGGTGTCCGCGAGGAGCCGTCCGCGGCGCACGTCGTGTCTACGCCGCCAGTCCCAGGTCCCTTGCCCGTCGCCTGGATGTCGATCCAGACGCATTGCTTCCACAGGTTCTGCGGAAACGGAATCGAGTGATACATCTTGTCCTTGCTGTTGTACGTGAGCGCGGGCGAGCCGGGCCAGGTCGACAACCGGTAGTAGCGTCCGCCGCCGACCGTGCTTCCGGAAAGCGTCTGGAATACCGGCTTGAGCGCGAGGGACGGATTCGGAAAATCGGGGATGGCCTGCTTGCCGGCAGCGAGCATCGCGCTCAGATTCGATGCCGAGAAAAGCTTGTTCTTGACGATGTGATCGCCGCCGATGGGGTCATATTTCACGAACGCGAGAACGGTCGATTCGCCCGGGTTGGCGGCGAGCCCGAGCGCGGCCGCGCCTCCGCCGTGCTCGAACTGACGCGGCTTTTTCAGCCGGTGTGCGAGACGCGGCGTCGTCGCCATTGCCGCTATCCCTCCGGCTGGCGCCGCCGACGCAGCCATCAGGTCGTCCACGTCCGGCCATGTCTCGAACACACGGAGCTTCTGATTCGCGAAGGTCTCGGTCGTCTCCTGCGTCAACGCCGTCCAGATGCCCCACGCATGCGTGTTGATCGCTTTCTGGTTGTTGGTCTTCGTCCAGTCGATGATCGTCGGCTCGGGCTCAGGGAACGCATAGCCGGCGATGTGCGGATCAGGCAGCGGCACCGGTTTGAAGGTGGACATGCCGCTGGCCGCCGCAGCGGCGCTGGACGTGGCGGCCGTCGACGCAGTTTCGGTCGTCGAAGCAGCCGCGGTCGTCGTGGCAGAGGTATCGGTATTGGTTGCCGTCTCAGCTTTGCAGCCGGCCATGAACGCCAGCAGCGCACAAAGTAGTGAAGCGAAAGCATAACCCGCGATCTTCGGCAGGAACCGTGTCGTTCTCATACTCTTCTCCCTCCTTTGATTGTGGAGGAATAGCTTACACCTGTGCGTCTGCGATGGCTTTCGGGACTTCCCTCTGTGGAGGCGGATCCGCAGATTACGCAGATGAACGCAGATGAGACGCTAGTGCGGTAGTGGCAGGTTCCAGAAGAACTGCGAGATGCGAACGAGCAGCGGGTCGGGGACTTCGGCATCCGCTTCGTTCAGGCGTTTCACTTCTTCGTTGATGCGCGCCAGCTCTTTGCCGTCCATCCAGAAACCGAGGCACTTCTTGCAGTAGTCGAGGATGATCGTGGTGTCGATGTTGAAGTCGACCTTGCCCATCGGCGCGCCGTCGTTCGGGCAGGTAATCGGTCCGTACGCGTCCTCGTGCTGAAACGAGTCGAGATCGACCGTGCAGAACTCGAGGTCGCCGCGGATCGGGCCGGCCACCTGGTTCAACTGTCCATGCGCCAGGAACATCCCGCTACAAACGGGACAAGTCCGGACCGGCGTCGTACCGAACGACTTCACTTCCAGCTCTGCGGCATCACGCGGACAGTTCAATGCGTCCTCCTCGGCTGCTCATCGGATCGTACTCCGATTCCTGCTTACGCAGTCGGGGCGAGCGTCGTGAACCGCTCAGGCAGGCGTATCGAACGCAACGACCTGAGGAGGAACCAGCTGAGGGGCAACCACCTGAGGAGCAACCACCGAGCTGACAGCCTTCTCACGATGTGACGGACGCTTCACCGACGTCGCCAGACCGACCAGTTCGAGCATGAAGATGCTGTACCAGCCGACGTCGACCTGCCAGAACTTCCATCCGAAACGCGCCGACGATGGTGAGGCGTGATGATTCTGGTGCCAGTTCTCACCTTGAAAAAACTGGACAGGCGCGAGCCATCCCATGTTCTGCGATGAATCCTCGCCGTGTTCGCGATTCTCGCGCATGTGCGCGATGCTGTTGACGAAGCACTGTGCGTGAAGAGATGCAACGAGGCGCATCGAGCCGAGCCAGAAAAACGCGGGCAGGCCGAAGACAAGACCGCCAAAGAGCGAGACGGCCAGCATCGGAACCTGGATCCGGTTCCAGAAGCGATACTCCGGCTTGTTGAGATCGGGGCACCAGCGATTCAGCGGAACGTTTCCCGCCTGCCACAGCCAGCGAAGGTGTGCCCACCAGAAGCCGCCGATGGCAGGACTGGAGATATCGTCCACCGTCTCGACCTTGGAATGATGTTGTCTGTGATTCGCGGTCCACGAATCGGGCGATCCGGAGCCGTTGAACATGGCGAAGAAGATGAGCACATGCTTCACCACCGGATGAAGGCGAAGCGCCGTGTGCGCCAGCGCGCGGTGGTAGCAGACCGTCGTTCCCAATCCTCCGAGCCAGCCGAGTGCGACCGACGCGACGATCACCTTCCAGCCCGGCGTCGGGAAGAAAACGAGACCAATCGCGGCGAGGATGTGAATAGCGACGATGTAATAGAACGTGGCGCCGTCGCCTTTCGCGGTCTTCCACCACGGGCTCTTCCATGGTTCGGGGCCGAGACTGGAGACGATCGGTGCGTCGGTGAGACGCGAATTGCGTGCTTGCGGCAGCTCCGCCGCGGGTTTAAACGAACATGAGGACATCTGGTGCCTTTCAGCGGGTTTCGACCGCGGCCAGGAGCACGAGGATGGCCTCGCGAGACGTGGCGTGGGGGACTCGCAACGAACCTTGCGGCAACGACGCAAGCAGGTAACCAACGCGCCATCGATGAGGCACCGCGATAGTGCCCCACGCAAAGGACTGTAGCACGTCCGCGGCGTCGCACCCATTGATGCCCGCATTCCTTCCCGTTCCGGCTCTGAACCGTAACCGCTCGTCCACGAACCTTTCCGAAACCCCGCGTATAACTCAATACGGGTCTGCTTACAGGAGGTGAGTGATGCAATCGGTCGATGCCGGGATTCTGGTTGGAGTCGCGATTCCTCAGGAATCACCCCGCCTGCCGCTTCCCGATGGAACGAATGTCGGCCCGTACCGCATCCTCTCCCTGCTCGCGTCCGGTGGAATGGGCGATGTCTACCGCGCCCGCGATGAGCGCCTCGGCCGCAGCGTAGCGCTCAAGGTTCTGCCGACCGGTTTGACCGACGACCGCGACCGTCTCGAGCGTTTCGCGCAGGAAGCGAAATCGGCTTCGGCTCTGAACCATCCGCACATCGTCACGATCTACGAGATCGGCCAGGCTCGTCCCTCCTGCATCGTGCAGCCGATTCCGGGAACGGATCAGCGTCAGCGTCCGGAAGAGATCCACTACATCGCCATGGAGTTGATCGAAGGCGAGACGTTGCGCGAGTTCATCGCCGGCGGCCGTTCACTGAGCCGCCGCCTCGAAATCCTCGCCCAAACCGCCGAGGGCCTCGGCAAGGCGCACGCGGCCGGCATCGTTCATCGCGATCTCAAACCGGACAACATCATGGTGTCCACTGAGGGGTACGCGAAGGTTGTCGACTTCGGGTTGGCGAAACTCGTGGAGCCAACGGCGGGATGGAATCCGATCGGTGCCGACTCGCCGACGATGAGGGCACTCACCCAACAGGGCGAACTGATCGGAACGGCCGGCTACATGTCGCCCGAACAGATTCTCGGGAAGGTCATCGATCAGCGATCCGACATCTTCTCCTTCGGCTGCATCGTGTACGAGACGATTGCCGGCGCGAAGCCATTCAACGGCGATTCGTTCGTCGACACGCTGCACGAAGTGCTGCACGCGACGCCTCCAGCGATCGAGCATTACGACCCACTGATGCAGCAGGAGCTGCGGCGCATCGTCGGCAAGTGCATCGAGAAAGACCGCGAGTACCGCTACCAGTCGATTCGCGACGTCGCGCTCGACCTGCGTGCGGCGGCGGCGAACGCCGGCAATCCTACCGGACCCATTACGCTGCCCCAACTCGAGCAGCCCAAAGCCGCTCACGGCCTGCGCTGGCTGGCTGCTTTCGCCGCAGCCGTGGTCATCGGAGTCATCGGCTGGCAGATCCATCTTCGGATGAGCGCTTCGGCAACGACGGCCGCTCCGGTTGCGCATACCGCATTACAACGAATCACGACCAACGGCCACGTCACCCATCTCGCCATTTCACCCGACGGACGATTCGCCGCCTACACGTTGTCGGACGGGACTGCCGGCCCGACCGTGTGGCTGCAGCAGATCGCTACCGGCAGCCGCGTCGTCGTTCTCCCGCCATCGCCGAAAATGGATTACACCGGTCTCGCCTTTTCAGCGGACGGGAATCACCTCCTTGCCTCGCGCTACGAAGGGACGATCTTCGGCGCGGTGGTGAAGGTGCCGCTCCTCGGCGGCACTCCGGCGCGCATCATCGGCGACGCTGACACGGCCGTCACACCGTCGCCGGACGGCAAACTTCTGGCCGTGGTGCGCAACGTTCTCGAGAAGGGCGAGAGCCGTCTCCTGCTTACGGCGCCCGACGGATCGCATGAGCGCGTTCTGGCGACGCTGCCGCTAACGGAAGGCATGATGATGCCCTCGCCCGCGTGGTCGCCGGACGGAACGAGGATCGCCATTTCGCACGGCCATAGTCTCTTCACCATCGACGTCAGCACCGGCGCCAAGACGAGCATCCCCATGGCTACATCCGAGGGCGCGATTCGCGACGTGGCCTGGACTAGTGCGGGCGACACGCTGCTCGTGACCGCGCTCGATGACCGCTGGGCCGGACACTGCCAACTGCTTCGCGTCAATCTCGGCACCGGCGCCGTCACCAACGTGACGGACGACTCGGATGACTACGCCGAGCCACACGCGATCGGCAAGTCGGTCGCGGCCATTCAGGCAAAGTATCAGTCCGCGATCTGGTCGGTGGTTCCTGGCACCGCCCCCGTGCAGTTGACACGCGGCCTCGGCAGCTTCGACGGCCTCTCCGGTCTGACGACCGCGCCCGACCGCAGCATCATCTACGCGTCCGCCGCAGGCGGAACCGCGGATCTGTGGATCGCCAACGCGGATGGATCCGATGCCCGCCAACTGACCAACGACGAACGGCTCGAGTCGCGGCCCGTCGTCACCGCCAACGGCACGACGATCGTCTATGCGACCCACAGTCAGGGACGGTCGTCTCTCTGGCGGATGAACATCGACGGCGGCCAGCAGCGCGAGATCGTCAGTGCTCCGGTGATCCACGACTTCATCCTCACGCCCGATCGAAAACAGATCGTCTACGCATCAGGCAACGACGCCACCAGCTT
This sequence comes from Thermoanaerobaculia bacterium, assembly GCA_035577085.1. GTDB lineage: Bacteria > Acidobacteriota > Thermoanaerobaculia > Gp7-AA8 > Gp7-AA8 > JADGNZ01. The sequence continues at coordinate 16,235 of DATLVW010000036.1, read as the reverse complement.
CTCATCGCTGATGAGCATCCCTGTCGACGGCGGCAAGCCCTCGACGATTGCGACGGCGGGTACGATCCTCAAACCCATGCAGATCACACCCGACGGACGCACGGTCATCTACGCGCTGCTCGACGGCCAGGCCTTCAGGCTGTTCAAAGTCGCAATGACCGGCGGCCCGGTCACCCGGCTGACCTCGGAAGCATCGAACTATGGCTCCATCTCGCCCGACGGAAAACTGATCGCCTCCGCCTGGAAGTCGCCGTTCAACCCCAAGCTGGCCATCATCTCCATCAACGGCGGCGCACCGACAAGGATCTTCGACCTCTCCGGCCATCTCTATCGCTGGACTCCTGACGGCAAGGGAATCGTCTATATCAAGCACGACGGCAAACAGGAGAATCTCTTTATGCAGCCGCTGGCAGGCGGACCACCAACCGCGCTGACGAACTTCACAGAGGGCTCGATCGAGAACTACGAATGGTCCGCAGACGGGAGCCGGATCGTGTTGACGCATTACATCAAGACGAGCGACATCGTGCTGCTGGGCGCGAGCTCGTAGCGAACGCGCTGGCTTCTCGTTAGGTTCTCACGCGAAGACGCGAAGGCGCGAAGCGTTTGACGGTTGCGGGCTTTCCTTCCCGTTCGTCTTCGCGTCTTCGCGTGAGCGAACATGCGCGCGTCTTGCAGAAGGAAAGCTAAGGGATGAATCTGATGTTCGATCAACCCTTCCGAGATCGCGTCGAAGCCGGACTCCTCCTGGGCGCCGAACTGAACCGGCGATTCGGACATCGCGCCGATGCTCTCGTCCTCGCGCTTCCGCGCGGCGGTGTACCGGTCGGCTTCGAAGTGGCGGAAGCGCTGAACGCACCGCTGGACGTGTTCATCGTCCGGAAACTCGGCGTCCCTGGTCAGGAAGAGCTGGCCATGGGAGCCATCGCCAGTGGGGGCGTGCGCGTGCTCAACCGCGAGGTCATCCGTTACGCATCGATTTCCGATCGTGTCATCGACACCGTGGCTAAAGCCGAGCAACAGGAGCTGGAGCGGCGCGAGAAGAGCTATCGGGGAGTCAGACCGCCGATCGACGTCGCCGGCAAGACGGTCTTCGTCGTCGATGACGGTCTGGCCACCGGCTCGACGATGCGCGCCGCGGTCATGGCGCTGCGCAATATGAACGCACACGAAGTGATCGTGGCCGTTCCCGTCGCTGCAAAAGAGACGTGCCTCGAGTTTCGCGCCATCGCCGACGACATCGTCTGCCTGCGCACACCGTCTCCGTTCCAGGCGGTCGGGCTCTGGTACGACGACTTCGGCCAGACCACCGACGAAGAGGTTCACGCACTGCTCGACCGGGCATGGAAGACGCTCGGAGCCGCATCGTGAGGAGCACCCCATGTCCACGATGACGGCTCACGACGAAGGACTCGTTCATTTGTCGATCGGTCCTGTTTCCCTCGACGGCAATCTGCTCATCCCTCATGCGGCCTCGGGCCTCGTTCTCTTCGCGCACGGCAGCGGAAGCAGCCGCTTCAGCACGCGCAACCGGCACGTCGCTGCGTTTCTGCGCGAAGGAGGGCTGGGCACGTTGTTGATCGACCTGCTAACCGCCGAGGAGGAGCGGGTCGATGAGAGGACGGGGCAATTGAGGTTCGACATCAACATGCTGGCGGGACGGCTGGCGGGAGCGGTGGAGTGGCTCAGTCAAAACCCGGAAACGAAATCGCTGCCGGTCGGACTCTTCGGCGCCAGCACGGGGGGAGGCGCAGCGCTCGTCGCAGCGGCGCGCAGGCCGGACCGCGTGGCCGCTGTCGTCTCGCGCGGCGGCCGCCCCGATCTGGCGGGCGACTCACTGCCACTCGTGAAGGCGCCGACGCTCCTGATCGTCGGAGGCAACGATGAGCCGGTCATCAGCATGAACCAACGCGCTTTCGAACAAATGAGCGCGGTCAAGCGTATCGAGATCATTCCAGGCGCGACGCACCTGTTCGAAGAGCGGGGAACGCTGGAACGAGTCGCCGAGCTGGCGCGCGACTGGTTCCAGACGTACCTCCACTGAGTGTCACATCACGCAACGAGATTGCGGCGCGCCATCATCGCGGCAGGGACCGTGGTGGCGACGCCGACGCCCGCCAGAATCCAACCGATCCTTCGTCGCGTCTCCCTCTTGACCCGGTCTGCATTCAGCAGAGCGACGCCGCCGGCCAGTGCTGCGCGCGTGGCGATCACAAACATCATCTGTGGAAAGCTCAATCGAACCTTTTTCATCATTGACCTCCTCTCCTCGGGATTCACGACTAGTGATGCGCACGGCTCCTTGTCGCTGCCGCTTTGACCGCGGCGCGATGGAGACCGGCCGGTCCTTTCGTCTCGACCGCTTTCTCCGCGGCCCGCTGCCTTGCGGCAGGTCCGCGTTTGCGGGAACTGCTGAGCGCCTGACGCTCGAGCGCGAGATGCGATCCGGCAGCGCGTGGCTCGCGCTTCAACGCTTTCAGCGTCGCTTTCGAGCGTTTCGCCGACGTCTTGTGATTCCCACCAGCGCGTCCGTTCTTCAGAGCCCGCGCTGCAGACTGGCGCGTCTCCTCGCTGGTCGTTCCTTTCGCCGGGGGCGGCAAGTTCACACCGGCGCGGCGAGCTTTCGACAACCCGATGGCGATGGCCTGCTTGGCCGACCGCGCGCCATGCTTTCCTTCGCGAATGTGATCGATCTCTTCACGAACGAACTCGCCCGCCTGCGTCGACGGCGCCTTCCCTTCCGCCTTGTCTTTTCTTGCGCGTCGTAGAGTTTGCTTCTCTGGCATTTGCGTGTCCTCCGCATGAAAACAAGTGCACAGGACTGGCCAAAAACCATTAACCACAGAGGCACTGAGTACACAGAGGTCTCCGTGTTCTCAGTGTCTCTGTGGTTAATGGTTTTGAGTTCTGCAATGCCCACCGCTTTCGGCTGTTCAGCGGCCTGTGTTAGTGTCCCCGCCCATGTGGCGTGCTCGGCGCTGGTTGGCCGGATTGATGGTGGTGGTGTTCGCCGCGGTGGAGATGTATGCCGCCGCGCCGCAGCTCCATGTTCATCTTCAGGCCGGAGCGCTGGGAACGGTGCAGCAGCATCGGGGGCTATCGCTCACGACGCGGTCGTCCGGCCGGAATGCGGCGCCGAACGATTGCCTGGCCTGCCGTACGTTCAGTCTGGCGACGGCACTGATCTCGTGGACCGGTGTTACGCCTCCGAGCGTGAATCAGACTCTCGCACTGCCCACCCTGACTGTGTTTGCGGCGTCCGGATTCCACGACGACGCCCGCGGCCGCGCCCCTCCCGCCTGCTAGTTCCCCCTTTCCCTCCACTTGACCTTCCAGGTTCAAGGAGGGCTCTGTGCTCAAGAGCGCGGGCTTCTGCATTCTTTTTGTTGTTGGCGGTATTTCACCATTCGCGTATGCGCAGGATGTTCAACCTGCCGGCGAACTGCTTCGGCTCTCGCGGCAGCAGGCGATCGATCAGGCTCTGGCTCGTAATTACGGCCTGATCGCCGCGCGTGAACAGGTCGAGCAAGCGCGCGCGCAGGTCGTCGTCGCAGCGGCGTTTCCGGATCCGAGCTTCGCCGCGGACGTATCCGGCCTGCCGCATCCGCTGAGCCCGCGCTCGTCGACCGGCAGCGATCAAGGCGTGGCGGTGACGATTCCGTTCCCCGGAAAAACGAGCCTTCGACGCGCCGTCGCCACCGCGGACCTGCGCGTCGCTGAATTCAACCTGGCGCAACTACGCCAGCAGGTGGCGTCGCAGGCGGTGCAGGCCTACGACGCAATCCTCGTGGCGAAACGGCACGCCGACGACTTGATCACGAGCAAAGAATTCGCGCAGGACTTTCTCCAGAAGACGCAGGCGCGATTCATGGCCGGCACCGTTGCCAAGGTCGATGTGGTCAAGGCGCAAGTCGATGTTTCACAAGCGGAAAACGACCTCATCGCCAACGAGCGCACCGCGGCTACTGCACGCGCGACGCTCAATCGTCTGCTGGGTCGATCCGGGGGCGCGCCGCTGGAACTGACTGATGACCTGACGTTCCCCGGCTCGCTTGCTGCGGTCGAGACTCTCGAGAAACTGGCGGAGTCGTCCCGCCCCGAACTGCAAAGCCTCCAGAAGCAGCTCGAAGGCGCGAAGGCCGCCACGCGGCTCGCCGGCAAATTCTGGGCACCGGACGTCAGCGTCTCATTCACGCGCAACGCGGCGGAGGGGACGCCAACGTCATTCACCAGCGGAGTCTCGTTCGGCATCCCGATCCTCTTTTGGCAACACCAGCGCGGTGAGATCGCCGCGGCCCAACATCGCGAGGCCGAGCTCACCGCGAACATCAGCGACATCCGCGTGCAGATCAGCCTCGACGTGCAAACCGCATTCGCTAACGCTTCGATCGCGCTTCGTCAGGCGATTTTCATTCGCGATCAACTTTTGCCGGAAGCGAAAGAGGTTTATCGCGTCGCTTCTGCGAGCTACGGATTGGGCGGCTCGTCGGCGCTCGATCTGCTCGACGCCAAACGAACCCTGCTCGACGCCGAGGGCCAGTACGCCGACGCCCTGGGTGCGGCCAATGACGCCGAGGCGGCGCTGGAACTGGCCGTCGGCACGTCGCTTCCCAAGATGTCTACGGTGAACACGGGAGAAACGCATGAGTAAGCAGCAATCGAATCGTTCCCTGCAATCGATCGCCCTGATCGGCGCAAGCGTCGTGCTGGTCTTGACCGTAGCATCCTGCTCGCAGGAAACGAACAGCAAGACCGAAACCGAAATGAAGACCGCGAGCACGGCGGTTCGCAACGTGCGCACCGAGGTCGTGGCTGTGTCGCGATTCCACCGGAGCATCGAAGCGACCGGCACCGTTGCCTTCGATCAGAACCGCTCCACGCAAGTGCTCTCTCCCATCTCGGGGCCGGTCGCTCGCATCCTCGTCGGCTTTGGGAGTCATGTGGGCCGAGGGGAGGCGATGGCCATCGTCTCGTCGCCTGACTTTGCCGCCGCGATGAGCGCACTGCGCCGCGCGGAAGCTACCGCGCGCAACGCCAAGCGCGTCGCCGAGCTCGATCGCCAACTCTTCAAGAACGATGCGATCGCGCGCCGCGACATGGAGCAGGCCGAGACCGATGCCGTGGGCGCCGAGGCGGACCGCGATTCCGCCTTGCAACAGCTTCGCTCCCTCGGCGTCACGCAGCAGACGATCGACGACATCCAGCAGAACCGACCGGTCACGAATCCGGGAGGGACGATTCGATCGCCGCTCGCCGGCACGGTCGTCGAGAAGCTGATCTCGCCCGGACAGTTGCTGCAGGCCGGCACCACACCCTGTTTTACGGTCGCCGATCTGTCGAACGTCTGGGTGCTCGCCAACGTGTTCGAGTCCGATCTTCCCTTCGTGAAGATCGGCGACACCGCCGACGTCGTGACGGGCGCCGGCGTGGCTCCGATGAAAGGGAGAGTCAGCTACATCGCCGCGCTCGTCGATCCGAATACGCGCGCAGTCTCCGTTCGCATCGACGTTCCGAACCCGGGCGAGGTACTCAAGCGCGATCTCTATGTTCGCGCGGTCATCCAGTCGCAGCAGGAGAGCCAGGGCCTGCTCGTTCCCGTCTCGGCAGTGCTGCGCGATGAGGAGAATCTTCCGTTCGTCTTCGTCGCCAAACCGGATGGGTCGTTCGGGCGCCAGAGCGTGCAGATCGGATCGCGCATCGGGGATCAGCAGGAGATCACCGGCGGTCTCACCGCGGGCCAGACGATCGTGGTCGAGGGCGGACTCTTTCTCTCGACGGTGGAACACTCATGAGCGATTCGGACGACATCGACGACATCCGGCCGCCGGTAGCGCCAAACGAGCGGACAGCAACTTCAATCATCAACCGTGTTGTCGCCGGCTCGCTGCGGCAGCGCTATCTGCTCCTGTTCGTTGCCGCGCTGCTCCTCGCCGCCGGGATCTACTCGTTCAAGCGGCTGCCGGTGGATGCGTATCCTGACCTTTCGCCGCCGCAGGTCGAGATCACCGCGCAATGGCAAGGGCGCGCGCCGGAAGAGGTCGAGCGCCTGATCACCGTTCCGCTCGAAGTAGAGATGAACGGCATCCCGAACGTGGAGGTCGTGCGCTCGATCTCTCTCTACGGTCTGTCCGATGTGCGCATCACGTTTCAACCGGGAACCGACAACTACTTCGCCCGCCAGCAGGTATTCGAGCGCCTCGCCGGCGTGTCGCTGCCGGACGGCGTCGCTCCTGATATTGCGCCGCTCTTCTCACCGTCGGGCCTGATTTACCGCTACGTCCTCGACAGCCCCGATCGTTCGCCGATGGAGTTGAAGACTCTCGAAGACTGGGTGATCGAGCGTCAATACAAGTCCGTTCCCGGCGTCGCCGACGACTCCGGCCTCGGCGGGCCGACAATGCAGTATCAAGTCCTCCTCGATCCGGCCAAAGTCGCCGCGGTCGGGCTGTCCGTCCCGCTGATCGTCGAGTCGCTGAGCGCCAACAACAGCAACGCGGGAGGCGGCTTCTACTCTCAGGGCGGGCAGTTCTTCTACGTCCGCGGTCTCGGCCGGCTCACGACTCCGGAAGATATCGGCAACGTGGTCGTGGCGGTTCACAACGGGACGCCGGTGCTGGTCAAGGATGTCGCTCAGGTCGCCATCGGCGAAGCTCCGCGCCTCGGCCAGTTCGGCTTCAACAATCGCGATGAGGCCGTCGAAGGCGTGATCCTCATGCGAACTGGGGAACAGGCCCAGGTCGTGCTCGATCGCGTCGAGAAGAAGACGAAAGAGCTGAACGACTCGATCCTGCCGAAGGACGTCAAGATTCGTCCGTTTTACGACCGGCGCGATTTGATCGCTCTCACGACCCGCACTGTCGAGGACAACTTGTTGCGAGGGATGCTTCTCGTCCTCGTCATCCTCATCTTCTTCCTCTACGACTTCCGTTCCGGATTGATCGTTGCCGCCACGATCCCTCTGTCCCTGTTGTTCGCGTTCATCTGTCTCGACCTCAAACACGTTCCTGCGAACCTCTTATCGATCGGAGCGATCGACTTCGGGATCCTCGTCGATGCTGCTGTCGTCATGGTCGAGAACATTTTTCGGCGATTGGCGATCAATCACGAGGATGGTGATCCTCTCACTACGAGCGAAGTCATCGTGCAGGCGGCGGCAGAAGTAGACCGGCCGATCTTCTACGCAGTAGCCGTCATCATTGCGGCCTTTCTGCCGATTTACGCGTTGACCGGTCCATCCGGCGCACTGTTCCGGCCGATGGCCGACACGACGATCTTCGCGCTCATCGGCGCGCTGCTGTTGTCGCTGACGCTGGTACCGGCTCTTTGCTTCTGGGCTCTGCGCAAGGTGCGCGAACGCCGCAACGTCGTGTTCGAAGCCATCCGCAGCGTTTATGTGCGTGGCCTGGATGCTTGCCTCGCCCACCCCTGGCTCACTACGACCGTCAGCGTGATTCTCTTCGCACTCTCCTTGCTGCTGATCCCGGGGATCGGAGCGGAGTTTATGCCGCACCTCGATGAAGGCTCCTTGTGGGTGCGTGCAAACATGCCGTCGACGATCTCGTTCGAAGAGGCCGCCAAGATCTCGCCGCAGGTACGCACGATTCTGCACTCGTTCCCCGAAGTGACTGTCGTCAGCTCCGAGTTGGGGCGCCCCGACGACGGGACCAATCCGACCGGCTTCTTCAATGATGAGTTCTTCGTCGGGCTCAAACCGTATAGCCAGTGGAATGGCCGTTATCACTCCAAGGCGCAGTTGATTGAAGCCATCGACGAAAAACTCAAGGCATTTCCAGGCATCGTCTTCAACTTCACGCAGCCGGCTGAGGATGCGGTCGACGAAGCGGAAACGGGTCTCAAGAGCGCGTTGGCGGTGAAGATTTTCGGACCGGATCTCGCTGTGTTGGAAGATCGTGGAAACGCGATAAAGGCCGTCCTGCAAAAGGTTCGCGGCATCGGAGAAATCTCGGTCATTCGCCAGCTCGGTCAACCGAGTCTCACCGTTACGGTGGACCGCGCCAAGATCGCGCGATACGGCATCAACGTCGCCGACATCAACGGTCTGATCGAAGCAGCGGTCGGCGGCACTGCCGCCACACAGGTCGTTCAGGGAGAGCGTAGCTTCGACCTGGTGGTCCGCCTCAAACCGGAGTTCCGCCAGACTCCGGAGGCGATCGGCAACATTCTCGTGGCCACACCAGGCGGTCAACAGGTGCCGCTCAAGGAGCTGGCCGACGTCCGCGAAGTCAGCGGCGCGTCGTTCATCTACCGCGAAGACAACTCGCGCTACATCGGCGTTCAATACTCGATCAAAGACCGCGATCTTGCGGGCGCAGTCGAAGACGCACAACGCCAGGTCGCAAAGTCCGTGCAGGTCCCAACCGGCTATCGTGTCGTCTGGGGCGGCGAATACGAGAATTACACAGCGTCGAAGAAACAGCTTCAGATCATCGTGCCTGTGACTCTGCTCGTGATCTTCATGCTGCTCTTCATGCTCTATTCGAACTTCAAGTTCCCGATGATTACCGTCGCCGCGGTTCTGATCTCCGGCCCGATCGGCGGCCTTCTCGCGCTCTATCTCACCCACACGCCATTCTCTGTCTCCTCCGGAATCGGCTTCATCGCCTTATTCGGCGTGTCCGTCCAAACGGCCGTGATCTTCATCTCTTATGCGAACGAGCTCCGCCAGCGCGGCCTCGGCATCGCCGAAGCCACGCGCGAAGCCGCAATCCTCCGCCTCCGCCCCATCATGATGACCGCCCTCGTCGCCGCCCTCGGGCTCCTGCCCGCAGCGCTATCAACCGGAATCGGATCCGATACGCAAAAACCATTCGCGCTGGTCATCGTCGGAGGTCTCTTCTCCCGCCTATTGATCAGCGTCTTCCTCATGCCCGCGCTCTACGCACTCGTCGCGCGCCCGCACGATCGGCTGGAGGTGTGATCGCGCGAAGACTCACGCGAAGGCGCTCACGCGAAGGCGCGAAGACGCGAAGACAACAGTCATCGTCCTTCCTCTTCGCGCCTTCGCGTCTTCGCGTGAGCGTTTTCGGGTGAGGAATCGCCTCCGTACACCTCGTGTTCGTGAGAGCCGTGACTGACTCGGCGCTCCTGACACACACCCCCGCACTGGTCAAGCTCGATGCGGACCACCCCGGATTTCACGATCCATCGTATCGGCGCCGCAGGGATGAGATCGCGCATGCCGCGCTCACGTACCGGGACGGCGATCCCGCGCCCGATGTTGTTTACACAGACGCGGAGCACGAAGTCTGGCGCGAAGTGTGGCGGCATCTCGACTCGCTTCACGCGCGCTACGCATGCCGCGAGTACCTCGATGCCGCCACACGCATCGCCCTGTCCCGCCAGCAGATCCCCCAACTTCGCGCCGTGAACACCACGATCGCGCCGCACTTTGGGTTTCGCATGCTCCCCGTCGCCGGCCTCGTGACGGCCGAGGCCTTTCTCAAAGAGCTCGGCCGCGGCGTCTTTCTGTCGACGCAGTACATGCGCCATCACAGCGTCCCGCTCTACACGCCCGAGCCGGACGTCGTGCACGAGCTCATCGGCCATGCTGCAACGTTCGTCCACGCAGACTTCGCCCAACTGAATCGCGCCTTCGGCCGCGCCGCGCTCACCGCCTCGGCCAGCGACATCGAACGGATCGGCCGCGTCTACTGGTACACGCTCGAGTTCGGCGTCGTGCGCGAAGAGAAAGCACTCAAGGTCTACGGCGCCGGCCTCCTCTCCTCATTCGGAGAGCTCGGCCGCTTCGAGACCGAGGAGTGGCTCACGGATTTCGACGTCGAAGTCGTCGCCGATACACCGTACGACCCAACGCACTATCAGGACCGCCTCTTCGTCGCCCAAAGCTTCGACGGAATGACGCGCGACGTACTGGCCTGGCTCGATCGCTTCTAAACGGACGGCGATTTTTCTCACCTAGAGCCTCGCGGCGGCGATCCGCGCCAGCGATTCGGATTTTTCGATGCCGCAAGAGCAGCTCACTTCGATGACCGCTCCTCCCTTGCGAACGTGAACGACACTGTCGGTGCCCTGCTTGACGGAAAAGGCTTCGTCTCCGGCGTTGGCAATCGCACGCGGGTGCATCTCGCTGACGATTGCCTTCTCCAACTCCCAGCGGCTGGCGCCGTAAAGACTCGCTTTCAGCCATTGCCCTTCCTCGTTGTGCCAGCGGCAGTCCCTCTCGCCGCGAAGGCCGCGATCGAGCTTCGCCTCATCGCGAAGAGGACCGAAGATCCGGATGACATCGACGCGATCCAGAAGCGCGCACGCCTCGATATCGGGGACCTTGTCTTCAAAGGCCGGCGCGGACGAGTCGTTGTTTTCGACAACGGACGTGGATGCAACCCTGCTCGCCGAGGCGGCGGACGGCGCTACGCGGTTGCAGGCACCAAGTGCGACGAGTGCAACGAGAACTGCCGCGCGGCGGGTAGTGACAATTGCCCGCGCGTTCCCACGACGTTGATCGATCGAGAAAGCTTGTCTCATCGGAACCTCCCTGGACGGTCACTTGCGTTACCATCGGCCACCCGCATACGGTCGGTTGCGACGAGAGAAAAGTCTTCAGGAAAGGCTCAAGTCTCGATCAACGAGCTCCTAGTGCACGATCAACACGACAGCGCATCGCAGGTTCACGAGTGGCCGGCGTCCATCGCTCGCTTGTTTGGTGAACCGATGACGATGGGATCGCCCCCGCGCATGCGCCCGACTGCATGAGCGAGCTGCGCTATCTCCGCTTCGGACCGTTCCGTCTCGATCGTCGGGAGCGCCTTCTTATGCGCGACGGCCAGCCGGCAGCGCTTCCTCCCAAAGCGGTTGATCTGTTGATTGCGCTCACCGCGGAGCCCGGCGCGCTGCGGACGAAAGAGGAATTGCTCGCGCAGGTGTGGCCCGACGTCGTCGTCGACGAATCCAACCTCTCCCAGACGATCTTCGTCCTGCGCAAGGCCCTCGGCGACGACGACGGACAATGGATCGCAACCGTGCCGCGGCGCGGCTACAGGTTCTCGGGCAAGGTGAGCGCGGACGATTCTGCTGCGATGCCGGCTCCGGCGGAGGCGCAGGGGTCGGAACCGAACAGACGATGGAATCGGTCGCGGCTCGTCATCGCCGCGGCAATCGCAGTCATCCTGATCGCAGCGGCGACGATCGCCATCATCAAACTGCGGAAACGGCACCAGGGCGACGCCATCCACTCCATCGCCGTCCTTCCGTTCCGCCCGCTCGACGAGCAGCGCGGCGACCGTCCTCTGGAGCTCGGCATCGCCGACACGCTGATCACGAAACTCAGTGTCTTGCCCGATCTGATCATTGCCCCGACGCGCGCTGTGGCCGCCTTCGTCGATCATCCCGTCGATTCGCTCGCCGCGGGGCGCACGCTCGACGTCGATGGTGTCGTCGAGGGCAGCATCCAGCGCGTCGGGCAGCGCATCCGCTGCAACGTACGGCTCCTGCGCGTCAGCGATGGGCGTGCGATCCTGGCCGACGAATACGACGAGGACGCGTCCGATCTCTTCGTGCTCGAAGATCGGATCGCACAACGCGTCGCCGACGCGCTCGACCTCCGGCTCAGTGGCCGTAACCGCCGCGACCTCGCCAGGCACTCCACGAAAAACGCTGAGGCCTATCAGCTCTACACGCAGGGCCGCTTTCAGTGGAACATGTTTGATCAGGCTGGCTTTCTTTCGAGCATCCGCTACTACGAGGCAGCGCTGAGGCTCGATCCCCGCTATGCGGACGCGTGGGCTGGACTGGCGAACAGCTACTCCGTCATCGGAATCTACGGTCCCCTGCCGCGTGAAGAATCGTTCATGAAGGCACGTGAGGCGGCGCTGCGCGCGTTGGCGCTCGATCCTGACCTGGCCAATGCACATGCCGCCCTGGGCGGCAGCGGCATCTTCTATACACACAACTGGCGCGAAGCGGATGAGGAGCTGCACCGGGCGCTCGCTTCCGATCCGAACGATGTCGATGCCCACAGCTTGCGGGCCTATCTGCTGCAGGCGTTCGCGCGTCCGGAGGAAGCCATCGCCGAAGTGCGCCGCGCACATGAGATCGACCCGACGTGGATCGTCCCGAGAAACGATCTGCTCAAGTCGCTGTTCTTTGCGCGCCGCTTCGACGAGTCCATCGCAGAGGGAAGGCGTGCCATTTCGCTGGAGCCACGCAACCGTTTTGCGCTGAACAACACGGCATTCGCTTTGATCTCCCGAGGTCAGCGTGGCCAGGCAGCGCAGTTGGCGAGTGCCGCTCTCGCCATCGCTCCTAATGACGCGCGCGCCGTCAGCAACCTCGGCGTAATCGCTGCGCGCGCGGGTGATCGTGCCACCGCGCAGAAGCAGATCGAGACGCTGCGCCAGTTGCGCACTCACGGCGATTGGCGCACCGATTATGAGATCGCCACCGTCTACGCCGCGCTCGGCGACAACGCCGCAGCCTTCGTCGCCCTCGACGACTCTCTGGCCTCGCACTACCCTTTCATTTTCGAAGTACACATCGATCCGAGACTCGATCCTCTGCACAACGATCCGCGCTTCGCTCCCTTCCTGGCCAAACTCGGACTCGATCAGCGCTAGTTCCGCCGTGCGAATCGCACACTGCTGTCGTTCGTCTGGTTGTCGGTCGTCGACAGGTACACGATCGCATCGCCGCTGATCATAGAAAGGATGATCTGCTCGTTCGCGAGCGGCGATGCGTCGCCGAATTCGGCCAGCGAGTATTGCCGGAAGGTGTTCGCCGGAAAGTCCATATTGCTCTGCGATCGAAAGCCGTACTGCACGTTGATCGTCGCCGGCGAGGAGAAGGTGCGGACCCCGATGTTGACGCGGAACTTCGTCAGATCCGGTGGCGTGAGCAGCACTCCGGTGTCCCCAAAATGCAGTGCATCGCGCGGCGTGATCATCTCCTCGGTGAATCCGGATGTCCCATTCGGCGTGTCGTTGTAAATCCGCGCCGTCACGATGGGCGGAAAACCGTTGTTCGAGATTACGTCGATCGTGCCCAATCCCGTCTTTCCCATCTGCTGCACGATGTCCGTAAACGAGATCGCGTTTCCGCTGGTCGCGGTGTAGGGAATGGCCTGATCGATGGGCGAGGCAGCAACGCCGGCTGGATGAAAGACAAGCGTCCCGCTCGACGTCCCGCCGCCCGGACTGGCGATTTGAATCGAGGTGCGGAAGAACGAACCGAAGTTGCCGGCCAGCGATCCCGCGGCCGTCACGACACCCTCGAGTACTTCGGTGGTGTCGGTGGCACGCGCGCCGAGGGAACGATCGCGCGTGTAAAACCCATTGAAGCTGCCGGTCGAGACGTCGCCCGAAATCCGCATGAGGGCACCGCCGGAATCGATGAGGGTCGCAGGAGAGCCGCAGGCTGCGAAGGTCCCCAGCGACGTCACGGCGATCAGGTCGCCCGCATGGACATCGACGGGCGGCGTCAACACAAGCTGATTCCTCCCGGCTACCGCGTTGAATGGCCCTCGCTCGGCCACAAGAGTGAACGTGGTCAACGAGCTCGGGCTGGCCGGCCGCAGAAACTTCAATTTGAATGCGGCGGTGCAACTTCCCGCGGCCCAACGAACGGAAGCGCTCGCTACCGATCCGTCTGCCGTCGCCGGGTGCGACAGATCGATCATCGTGAACGGCGGAGCCGCGCTCTGGGCGATGGTGCCCCCGAGCGATTGCGTCCCGACGACAACGTTCTGGGCAGAAAGGGCAGAGGTCAGCGAGAGAACGATGAGAGCAAGAATGATCGTGCGCATGGAGTATCTCCTTCGGTGTCCACGATCGGTTACGCAGCCTCTCAAAGTCTTCAGGAAGGCCTCAGGTTTCCCTCAATCACCTCTCAGGAGCGTGTCCTGAGGCCGACCGGCGCAGGCTCACGACAGCAGCAAATCCAGATCCTCCGCCGTCAACTGTCGCAGGATGCTGTTCTCCTCTCCGATGATCGCCTCGGCTAACGCGCGTTTGCTTTGTTGGAGCAACAGGATCTTTTCTTCGATCGTGTCGCGGGCGACGAGGCGGTAGGCCATCACGTTTCTGGACTGGCCGATGCGGTGGGCGCGGTCGATGGCTTGCGCTTCGACGGCGGGGTTCCACCAGGGGTCGAGGAGGAAGACGTAGTCGGCGGCGGTGAGGTTGAGGCCGAGGCCGCCGGCTTTGAGGCTGATGAGGAAGACCGGGATCTCGGAGTCTTCCTGAAAGCGGCTCACCTCGGCTTCCCGATTGCGCGTCTTTCCGTCGATGTACGCGTAATTGATGCCGCGCTGCCGCATCTCGCGTTGCACGATGGCGAGAAGCGAGGTGAATTGCGAGAAGACGAGAACCTTGTGCCGCTCATCGATCAGGATCGGCAGCTCTTCGAACAGCTTGTCCAGCTTGGCGGAGGTTTCGCCGGTTCGTTTTGCGTCGACAAGGCCGGGATGACAGGCGGCCTGGCGCATACGCAACAGCGCTTCGAGGATGTGGATCTTCGATTTGGCGATGCCTTTCTCCGCGACGCGGCCGAGGAGTGAGGCGCGATAGAAATCGCGCAGCTCGTCGTAGAGCTTTCGCTGCTTCGGCTCGAGGTCGCAATACACCGTCTGCTCGACGCGGTCGGGCAGCTCGGTGGCCACCTGCGCTTTCGTCCGGCGCAGAATGAACGGCCTCACCGTGCGCGCCAGCATCACGCGCGCCTCGGCTGCCTGCGCCGTCTTCCCGCCGGCGTCGCGCAGCATCTTCGTCACGCGCGTCGTCTTCGCGCGGAGCATGCCGGGATTGAGGAACTCGAAGAGACTGGCAAGCTCGCCGAGGTGGTTCTCGACGGGCGTACCGCTGAGGGCCAGACGATGCCGGGCGCGAAGCAGCGTGGCCGCTTTCGCAGCCTGACTCGACGCGTTCTTGATCGCCTGCGCCTCGTCGAGAATCGCGTAGTCGAATTCGAAATCGGCAAAGAGCTCGACCTCGTTGCGCAGAAGCGCGTAGGTCGTGATCACGACGTCGTATTCGAGGAAGTGATCGGTGGCGCGAATGCGGTCGGGCGTGGCGTGATCGAGCACGCGAAGTTTCGGAGTGAAACGCGCCGCTTCCTTCTTCCAGTTGAAGACGACGGAGCGCGGGACGACGACGAGCGACGGACGATGCTCCTTCTTCGGCAGGTTGCGGCGCTGATCGAGTAGCGCGAGCACCTGAATGGTCTTGCCGAGGCCCATGTCGTCGGCGAGACAGCCGCCGAAGCTGAGACTGCGGAGGAATGTGAACCAGCCGAGGCCTTCGCTTTGATAGGGACGCAACTCGCCGGTGAATGAATCAGGCGGCTGCTCAGGCTGCACGACGACGTCGAGGATCTTGCGCCGCGCCTGTTCGAACACGTCGTCGAAGGCGACGTTCTTCCGCGTGGCGAGCATCGCGTCGAGCAGCAGCACCTGATTGCGGCGAAACCGCAATCCCTCGGCGTGCTCTTCGGATGCTGTAGCCAGGAACGGCTCGAGCTGTTCGCGCCACTCGGGGCGGATCATGCCGAGGCGTCCGTCGTCGAGCTTGACGAAGGCCTCGCCTTTGCGAAGCGCAGCGAGAAGGCGCGGCGTGCGGACGCGCTGCTCACCGAACGTGACGTTGGCGTCGAGATCGAACCAATCGATGCTGCTGCGGAGCGAGAGATCGAGCTCGCCGAAACCGGCGTACGTCCCCTCGGCGCCGCGGACTTCCCAGCCGGCTGCGATCAATCGCGGGATGCACTCGTCGAAACGCTCGGGCGAAATCGATACGTAGTCGCCCGTGCGTTTGAATGTCTGTACCCATAGCACGTCGAGCTTGCGCGATTCCTCGGCCAGGTCGCGCACGATGATGCTCTTCGTCTTCTCATCGTAAATCGCCCTCGTTCTGACGAGCCCCTTGACCGAAAAGCCGCCATATTCGAAGTTCGGAATCGCATTGACATAGTCGTGCCACGACGGAACGCGCACTTCGATCACGGCATGCGGAACACCAAGGCTCTCCTTCCACGCCACGGCGGCCGGAAAA
The DNA here is from genome assembly GCA_035577085.1 of Thermoanaerobaculia bacterium. GTDB lineage: Bacteria > Acidobacteriota > Thermoanaerobaculia > Gp7-AA8 > Gp7-AA8 > JADGNZ01. The sequence continues at coordinate 216 of DATLVW010000036.1, read as the reverse complement.
TCGATCCGCACCGGTGACTTGGATACGGCCGTTTCTTTGATGAACTCGTCGATCTCTTTCGCCGGAATCTCGATCCGGTCGCGCCGCAGCAGCGACGCCCAAGCGTGCGTTCCTTCGTCCGCAAACCGGGCGATCGAGTCGCGAAAGATCAGGAACCCGCCGCGCGTGACTGCGAGCGGCTCATGAACGGCAAGCGTTTCCTCGCCGCGATGAAAC
>DATLVW010000035.1:0-3417 GCA_035577085.1 Thermoanaerobaculia bacterium | reverse complement strand
GCCGAAGCCGTGGATCAGCACGACTGCGGGCCCGTGGCCGCCCACGCGGACGTTGATCGTCGCGTCGGCGTTCACCACCTGCGAGCTGCGGAAGTCGGCCGGGAAGGGCGTGGGCACGGCGTGCGCCGACAGGGCGCCCAGCGCCAGGCTGGCGCCGAGGCCGGCCGCGACTCGGCGGAAGCAACTCGAGAACGTCGTTTTCGTCACAATGATGGTCTTCTGTTTCGTAGTCATCTGAGTTTTCCGCCTTCGCCTGTGGCTGTTGGACTGAAAATCGCAATCATGAAGTGTCCCTCAGAGGATTCCGCGGCGAACAGATCGCGCGTCCACATGGAGAAGCAAAACAGTCCAGCGAAGAAATGAAGAACCCGCTTTTCATGATTGCTCTACTCTCGAAGGACAGATCACATGTAGGCATACGCGCGGTAAGTGCGCCATTGCACGATGGTATGAATGCATGGGGTGGAAACGGGATCGCATCGTATCTGTACGCACGAACTATACGATCGCACAATGGTGGACTCGCGGCGCTTCTGTCCTAATCGCAACCGTGTAATCACGCGACGACAGGAGAATCAATGAAGCGCTTACTAGTTTCGAGCGGGGCAACTGGGATTTTCTTTGAAGGTTCCCTACGCTCCGGCGCAAGGCGCCTCGTGAGGTCCTTAACGTATGCATCGCTGCTGTTGGCTTCCGCAGCCGCCGTCGCAGACAACCCACCTTTGCCGACACAAATCGTCGATTTGGCGAACAAGGTCGACGGCGTGCATCCGGGGTTTCGCGCTTTTCATGCGAAAGGCGTTGTCGTGGAAGGCACCTTCAAAGCCTCGTCCGAAGCTGCGCGGCTCAGCCGCGCAACGCTATTCAACGGCAGTCCGATTCCGGTGACTGCGCGCTTTTCTGACGGCAGTGGGATGCCGACCGTGCCCGACGGCTCGCCTGCGATGCCCCGTGGCATCGCCATCAAGTACCACCTGGCCGGCGGAGGTGACACCGACATGGTGACCAACTCGTTCAAGTTCTTTCCGGTAGGGACCGGAGAGGACTTTCGTGATCTGCTGCAGGCGATCACTGAGAGCCCACCCGACGCCCCACACCCGAATAAGGTGGAACAGTTCTTCGGCAGCCATCCGAATGCGCCGAAGGCCATCGGTTCACTGCCAATTCCGGACAGCTTTGCCGACGAGGAGTACCACGGCATTGACGCTTTCGTCTTCGTCAGCAAGAGCGGTCAAAGGCAGGCAGTGCGCTACGTGATAGCGCCGGAAAAATTGGTGCACATTACGCCGGAAGAGGCAGCCAAGCAGTCACCTGATTACCTGTTCGAGGACCTGGCCAAGCGGATCGCGCAAAAGCCGCTGGTTTTTCACTTGAAGGCGCAATTGGCCGAGCCCGGCGATCAGACCAAGGATGCGAGCCTGCCTTGGCCTGATGACCGCAAGGTCGTCGATCTCGGCGTGCTGACGCTGACTAAAGTGGTGCCCAACAGCGCGCAGGCGGAGAAGAAGCTGCTGTTCCTGCCGACGAATCTCACACCCGGTATTGAGCTCTCCGACGACCCGCTGCCGCGCGTACGCTCCGCCGCTTATGGCGTCTCGTACGGGAGGCGCAGCCAGTAGATGCCTGCACGCTCGACGGGGCCGGCAAATCACCACCACAGATTAGCAAACGGAAAATCACATGAATCAACAGAAGCCTGACGCCAGCGCAGCGAAAGTCGCCATGAACCTCGAGATCGAGGTCATCCCCGTGTCCGACGTCGACCGATCCAAGCAGTTCTACCAACTCTTGGGTTGGAGGCTCGACGCGGACGACGCCCCGGCTAAGAACGTTCGCATCGTCCAGTTCACGCCTCCCGGCTCAGGGTGCTCGGTCACGTTCGGCAAGGGGATAACTGTGGCAGCGCCCGGCTCGGCCGTCGGGGCGCTCATTGTATCCGACATCAAAGCGGCTCATGACGAACTCATCCGCCGTGACATCGCCACGAGTGAGATGTGGCACGGCGCATCGTTCCCGGTGGAGGCACGCCTTCCCGGTCCCGACCCCAAGCGTACGAGCTACGGGTCGTTTTTCGCCTTCAATGATCCCGATGGCAACGCCTGGCTGGTGCAAGAGGTCACAACTCGGCACCCCGGCCGTATCTGATACGTAGGGAAACTTGCATGAACGAGAAAGATGTTTCAGCGGCTGCAGCGAGCAGTTCCGAAGGCCACATCAGCCGCCGCGATGGGCTCAAGCTCGTCGCGGCGGGGATGGCGGCGGCGCTGCTGCCGCGCACGTCTCGAACCGAGGCACTTGGCAGATCGTTACAGTCCACACAAACGGAGAGAAAGAGAGAGCCCATGAGCAGTTACATCAAAGTTGGCCAGGAAAACTCAACGCCCATTGAACTCTACTACGAGGACCATGGCTCCGGATCGCCGGTGGTCCTCATCCACGGATGGCCGTTGAACGGCGCGTCGTGGGAAAAGCAGACGGCGGCACTACTCGCTGCGGGCCATCGCGTCATCACCTACGACCGCAGAGGTTTCGGCAGTTCAAGCAAGCCCGCTCTCGGCTACAACTACGACACCTTTGCTGCCGATCTCGATGTTGTGCTTAGCACGCTGAAGCTCACAGATGTTTCTCTCGTCGGCTTCTCAATGGGCACGGGCGAAATCACGCGGTACATCGGCAAGTATGGCGCGAAGCGGGTGCGCAAGGCCGTGCTCATCGGCACGCTGGGACCGTATCTCGTGAAGACGGCCGACAACCCGGAAGGCGTGGACAGGAGTGTCTTCGAGGGTCTTAAGGCAGCCATCAAAGCTGATCGACCGGCCACGCTGATGGACTTTCTGCGCAACTTCTACAACTACGATGTCACCGGAGGCAAGCTCGTGAGCGAGCGTGTCCTTGAGGCCAACTGGAACGTGGCCACCGGCGCGTCTGCGATCGGCACGCTGGCCTGCATCGATTCATGGATTGAGGACTTCCGTCAGGACATCACTCGCAATACGGTACCGACCCTCATTCTGCACGGTGACGCCGATCGCGTTCTGCCGCCAGACGTTTCATCCAGAAGACAGGCGAAGATGATCAAGAACGTGAGATTCGTGGAGCTCAAGGGCGGTCCCCATGGCGTGCTGTGGACTCATGCAGAAGAGGTCAATTCCGAACTGGTGAAGTTTTTAGCTTAGCAAGAGTTCATCAAACTTTCGGAGGAACAGCCCGTGTCTCACGCCATTGTCCGCCGTGACTTTCTAAAGTCTGCGCTTGCATCCGCCCTGGTAATTCCAGTGCTAGGTGCGGCAGATGCAAGGGCCACTGACCTGCCGGCGCTCGATCCGACCGATCCTGTCGCGCAGTCGCTTGGCTTCGTCCCGGATGCATCGAAAGTCGCCGCGAACGCGAATCCGACGTTCGCGCCCGGTCAACTCT
>DATLVW010000034.1:0-3376 GCA_035577085.1 Thermoanaerobaculia bacterium | reverse complement strand
CAGTCCGACTCTTTGCGCGCAATCGTCGGACTAGAGAGTCCGACCTACGTTTCCCCCCCGACCCCCGACACCCTCTACTTCAAACACGAAGGCGAAAACCCAACGGGCTCATTCAAAGACCGCGGCATGACCGTGGCCATGACGCAGGCCAAACGACTCGGCGCGCGCGCGGTGGCGTGTGCGTCGACCGGAAACACAAGCGCCTCGCTGGCCGCGTATGCGGCGCAAGCCGGCATTCGCCCGGTCGTGTTCATTCCGGCGGGGAAAGTCGCCACCGGCAAGCTCGCGCAGACACTCGCGTACGGCGCAACGGCGCTGCACGTGCGCGGCGATTTCGACGCCGCCATGACGCTCGTCCGCGAAGCCTGCGACAAGCTTGGCATCTACCTCGTCAACTCCATCAACCCGTTTCGCATCGAAGGACAGAAGACGATCGTCTGGGAACTGCTGCAGGATCTGGAATGGGACGCTCCCGATTGGATCGTCGTCCCCGCCGGCAACCTCGGCAACACCAGCGCCTTCGGCAAAGCGCTGCGCGAGGCCTTCGACGCCGGCTGGATCAGGACGATGCCACGCCTCGCCTCGATCCAGGCCAGCGGTGCCAACCCCTTCTTCCGCAGCTATCGCGATTCGTTCGCTACGCGCCACAAGATCACCGCCGAGACCATCGCCAGCGCGATCCGCATTGGCGATCCCGTCAGCCACGCCAAAGCGGTCACCGCCATCCAGCGCACGAACGGCGTTGTCGAAGAAGTGACCGACGACGAGCTGATGTCCGCCAAGCGCCAGATCGACGAGATGGGCATCGGCTGTGAGCCGGCGTCGGCAACTACGCTTGCCGGCGTGAGGAAACTCCGCGCCGCCGGCGTCATGCGCGACGGCGAACGAATCGTCTGCGTCCTCACCGGACATCTTCTCAAGGATGCGGACTCGATCCTGCGCAACGTACCGAAGGAACGGACGATCGAAATCGATCCAACGATCGAAGCCGTGGAAAAGGCGCTGAACACGTAGTGCAGGCATTCTTGCCTGCAGCCGCTGGGCGTCCTCGCCCAGCGGTATTGCGCAAACGTTGAGTCTATCGACTGGCGCGTTTCGAACGCCGGTCGCGGCCTCGTCTTTCGGTAACCGCACTCGGATGGTGGCGTGCCGGTGGAGGGTACGCAGACTCGTGCTTCGAAGTCCCGCTGGGCAGGGACGCCCAGCGGCTGCAGGCAGGAATGCCTGCGCTACTTGTGCGCCTCGCCGCGGGGATCCTACGCAACGTGCCGAAGGAGCGTACGATTGAGGAGCTTGATCGGGAGGTTACGTTTGGTTTCCGAGAAATCAGGGCGATGGATTGTTGCGGCAGAGCGGTTGACTGCGAATCCGAAGGACCGCGTGCCGTGTCCCAGCTGCAAGGCCGGCTACCTCGAGACCACCACCGCTGACTTTCCGGACGGCTCGCACACGGACGTCTACATGAAATGTCCCGCGTGTGGGTCGGCAAACGTCCTGACGTACATGAAGGAAGAGCGCTGAAAAAGAGTGCAGCGCGCCGTGCGCGGTGGCGGAGAGAGAGGGATTCGAACCCTCGGTAGAGCTTTAGGCCCTACGACGGTTTAGCAAACCGTTGGTTTCAGCCACTCACCCATCTCTCCGTGGCTCAACCGATGGTGCCAAATGCACGCAGCAGAATGCGGATTGAGGGGGGTCAATTCCCGTGGCGCGCAAAGATACGGGATGGGGGGTGGGGTGCAGGGTGCGGGGAGTGGGAGACGTGGCGAGTCGTTTCTGGAAAACTCTCAAACAACTCTCCCACTCCCCACACCCTACACCCCACCCCCGTCCCAGTTATTGCGGAGCTTACTGGCACAGATCGTGAAGCCTGATTAGCTCGCTACGCAAGCAAGTAGTGCGCAGTTCACGCTGTACTACTCATCCCTCAAAGGAGACACTCATGGCCAACACCAGCAAGCGCGGTTTCGCGTCGATGGACACATCGAAGCAGCGCGAGATCGCCAGTAAGGGCGGTCGCGCCGCTCACGCGAAAGGAACAGCTCACGAATTTACTTCCGACGAGGCCCGCCTCGCCGGGCGGAAGGGTGGGGAAGCGGTCAGCCGCGATCGCGCCCACATGTCAGCAATCGGCCGCGAGGGCGGCCATAGCCGCGGACGGACACGCCAGCCGATGACCGGCGATGACGCCAACGCCAGCACGGGAAGCGGCACCGACACCGAGCGCCAGAACTACATCGGCCACGCCAGCGACCGCGAGAGCTTCGGAGAGCCGGAGCGCAGACCGATGCGTCAGGACAATAACGAGATCCGCTCCGACAACAACCCCGGCCGCGGAACGCTCTAAGCCCTTCTCCTCTCTTCCGGACCGCCGTTCCAGCAGGACCGGCGGTCCTTTTTCTTTTTGCGGGGGTCGCCTTTCGGGGGTCGGGGGTCGGAGCGGGTAAGCGGCCACGCTCTCGCCGAGAGTGCACGAAGAGGCGCGAAACCCCTCAGCGGTCTCCGCGGCTCCGCGTGACACAGGTTTTTGCACGTGAATGCATTCGCAGAACCCGTCAACTCATTCCGATTTCCCGTTCACTCATTCCAATTTACCGTTAACGGATTTCGATTTACCGCTAATGGATTCTGATTTACCGTGAACGGATTCCGGTTTACCGTTCATGGATTCTGATTTACCGTTAACGGATTCCGTTTTACCGTTAACGGATTCTGATATTGTCTAGTTTCCATTTTTACCCGTGCGATCGTCACCTTTTGCGGACACGATGCACCGTTTCCTGCCGTGCTAGCATCCCAGCCGGTGTGTGGTCATGGTTCAGGACCCCTACTCGACCGTCTTCGCCCGCATCTCAGCCCTCGATGAAGCGGCCAGGATGGCGATGGCCGGCTTGTACCTCGCCAACTACGATGGGACCTCCGAGGCGCTCTTCCTGAGCGATCTGGCAAAAAAGGACGAAGCGCTTCTCGTCTACTCCGGCCCGCAGCTCGTCGGTTTCACGACGCTCATGCTCTTCGAGCGCGAATGGAGATCGGAGCGCATCCGCGTCGTCTACTCCGGCGACACCGTCGTCGATCGCGCGCACTGGGGGCAGCAGGCGCTCGCGTTCGACTGGATCGGACGGATGGGAGGCATCAAGCGCGAGCGTCCCGACGTGCCGCTGTACTGGTTTCTGCTCGTCAAAGGGCATCGCACGTACCGCTACCTGCCGCTCTTCGGCAAGTCGTTTCACCCCCATTGGAGCGTCGACCGCAGCGATCTCAAGCCGCTGGCGGACGCGCTGGCGACGGAAATGTTCCCTGACGACTACAACCCCGCGACCGGTGTCGTGGAGTTTCGCCGCTCGCGCGGTCACCTCAAGGCGGATATCGCCCTTCC
>DATLVW010000033.1:0-3267 GCA_035577085.1 Thermoanaerobaculia bacterium | reverse complement strand
TGGTGGCAATTCTCCATCCGCTCGAAGTACTTGCGCATGTTGTCCGGCGACCAGGAGCGGTCACCGGTGAGATCTTCGACGAAGCGCCAGTCGTCGTTGTGAGGGTAGATCATGATCATCGCGTTGTGCGCGGTGCAGCCGCCGAGCGTGCCGGCGCGGGGATAAAGGATGCGCGGGCCGTCGGGAGTATCGACGGCCTTCTCGTCGCGCCGTTGCAGCGCGTTGTCTTTGTAATGACGAACGAAGAAGTCCCACTTCATCGCGTCGTTCTCGGACGCGAAGGGATGGAACACGGGGACGTTGTAGTCATCCGGCAGTCGGTTGCCAGTTGGATCGTTCGGATCGCCGCCCTGCAGGGTCACCGGATCGCCGCCGGCTTCGAGGAGCAGGACTTTGAAACCGGATTCGGCGAGGCGGGCGGCGACTGTACCGCCTCCCGCGCCTGACCCAACGACGACGTATTCGTATTCCGCGGTCACATCAGCCATTGAGCTCCTCTGTCCAGGTGGCGATCAGAACGTCTTCAGGAATGCCATGAGCGCGTGTTTGTCTGCGTCGGTGAGACCGGGCTCGCCTTCTTTCGCCGGCAGGAAATCGGTGCCGAAGTAGTGTCCTCTGTTGACGATGAAGTCTTTGCACTTGCTGACGCCGAGGAGCTTCGGTACGAGCGGTGCGAACTGCGCTCTGGCCTGTTCTTCGGTGTAGTTGTCCGGCAGAGACTTGAGGTCGTGTTTGATGTGAAGCAGAAGGTCGAGCACTTCCGCGCCCTTCGTCAGGTCGATGTTGGAGAGAAGGTTGATCGGCGTGCCGGTCGGAATCGGTCCGATCTTGACGCCGCCGGAGTTGAAGACGTTCGGGAAGAACGTGTCGAGCGTTCCGGAAAGGGGAGCCAGTGAGGCAGGGAGGAATCCCGGCGCGACATTGAGGAACGTCGGTCCCGGCGTGACGTCGATGACTCCGGGATGCGATTTTCCGGACGCGGTAACGTAGCTGCGGCTGCCTTGACGCTTCTCGGGCCAGAGCAACTGCGTGATGCCGTCCTCAAAGGTCTTTTCGCGGCCGGCAACGGAACCGCTGCCGTCGAAGCTGCCGAGGCTGTTGTTCTGGAAGTAGGGTGCCGTCGCCCAGACGCTGATCAGCGAGGCGGGACGCGTGTAGCCGCGGCCGCCGGCCGGCATCTCGTACTCTGACGGCTCGCCGGTGTATGGATCGTGGATTGTGACCTTACCGACCGAGGGGAGGTTCTTGTACGACTCGGAGGAGAAGTTGTCCCAGATGTTGTCCCGGATCGCGTTCGTTGCCAGCGGACTGCAGATGTTCGTTTCCATCAGCGTCGACGGAACGCGCAGTTCGGTGGAGAGGTAGTTGTCTTTCAGGAAGTCTGGACTCATGACGATCGCCTTCATCTGGTCCTTGAATTCCTGCGTCTTGGTCCACTGCCAGTACTCGTTCCAGTACTTGAGGTAATCCGGTCCGATGCTTCCGGGCGGGAAGAAGTTCGCGAACGCTTTTTCGGGCAGCTTGCTGGAGTGGCAGCGGGCGCAACGCTCGGAGAAGACTTCCTTGCCGCGCGGGACGAGCGCGGCGTCGGTAGCGAGGTAGGCGGCGCCGCCCGGAGCGTTGCTCAGGTAATCCGGCTTCGCGCTGGCGAGGAAGAAGAGGGCGAGGTCAGGCGTCTGTGCGATGTTCGCCTGCCAATACGTCGAGTTCTTGTCGGCATCGGCGATCTTGATCGGCGAGATCGGCTGGAGCGCGGTGCCGCCGAGAAGCGGCCGGAAGTGCAGCAGCCATTCCTCGCTGAAGAGGCCGATGTTGATGTAAACGCGGTTGAGCGCGCCGAGCGCGCCGACGGAGTCGGAGCCATCCTTGAGCACGTGCGTGGTGTACGCCGTCTGCGTGCCCTTGTCGTAGAACTTCGTCAGCGGCGTGCCGGCCGGGACGTAATCGTTGAACTGTTTGTTGTCCGCGCTGCCGCCGGCGAGATGTTCTGCGCCCCACTTGCGGCCGATCTCGAGACGCGCGCCGAGGTCGTAGATTGCGTTCATCGTGCGCGGGTTGTTGATCTGGTCGGACGAGACGAGCGACGTGTCGAGCGCGCCGGGGCGCGAGGTGTGGAAGAGCTGGAATACGAAGCTCGACGCGTCGTGGTCCCACATGAAAATACGGTCGATCCAGAAGTACTGTGCGCCGGGATTGCTGTTCAGATTCGCCCAGGTCGGGTTTTCGGGATCAGCCGGCGGGTTGGTGGGATTCGGACCGACGTGACAGAAGCCGCACGACATGGCCACGCGATACGGCTTCACCAGTTTGGTATCGTTGTAATAGGTCGGATCGGTGTAGTAACGGTTTGCATCCCACTTCGCTTGTGCTTTTTCATCGAAAGCAGGGTTGGGGAAGAGGCGCAGTCCGACGATGCCGGTGGCGTAACCGTAGTAGGAGCCGAGTGCCAGTTTGCCTGTGCCGCGGGCGCCGCTCTTGACGCCCGGATACTTCGTCTCGTTCTCGAATGGATCGGGCCCGCAACCATTTCCTTCGACGCGCTCATCGAGCCAGAGGCCCCAGCGATCCGCGCGCGGTCCGCTCGATTTCTTGAAGCAGGGCTCGTTGACGAGTCCAAGCACCGACCAGCGATTGGCGCGGCTGAACTGGAGGCTGGGATGGTTGGAGAGGGTCTTCAGCAGGTCGAGGTATCCGGCGCTCTGGCGCGAGAGCTCGTCCCACAGCCGGTCGTTGCCTGCGGTCCAGACGATCCAGTTGTTCCGCCCGCGCACGGCGCTCTTCACGGCTGCATCGGCGGTGATGCCGGGAACGTACGGATCGAGTGCTGCGCGAACGGCTTCCGGATTCTTCGTCACGCCGTAATCCATGTCGGCGTAGTAATCCTCGTCGGCACCCGGCATACTCTTCGCGTCGCGTCCGGCGGCCTTGGCTTCGTCCAGGACCGTTCCCGGCGCTGGTGGCTTGGACTCCAGAATCCTGTTCCAGATGTAGAGACCGCCAAGGACGACGATGACGATGATAATGATCGTGAGCAGGAGCTTTTTCACGGATCCCTCCCTGACGAGGCGGGCAACCTCATCCTTCTATATTTAGGAGTGATTGGGCCGACGGTTTCCCCACCCAAAGTTCTGTTTTTGCTCGAATCGGTCGGATCGGTCTGATCGGTCTGATCGGACGAAGCGGCCCGCTACATCTTCGCCAGTTCGCGAAGGCGAGTCATGCTTGGAATCTCCAGGACGTGACCCTTTACGACGATCGCGCCGATTC
>DATLVW010000032.1:0-8532 GCA_035577085.1 Thermoanaerobaculia bacterium | reverse complement strand
GGCTCACGACGACGTGCGGGCGCTCCTTCATCGCGCCCTCCTGAAGCTTGGCGAGCATGCGCCGGCGGATCTCGTCACGCACCCGAAATGTCTCCTTCGGGCGGGGCGTCGATTCTGCGTTGAAGAGATAGTGATGAACGTCGCGCAAGAGGATGCGCATCAGCGGCTGCTTGACGAACCACGGAAGGGGAATGCGCTCGAGCTGCGCGCCGACGGCAACGCTGGCCGCGCTGAGCTCCGCGCGAACGGCAACGGCCGGATCGCCGCTTTTCACAGCCACTTCCGCGGCAATTCTGTTCACCAGTTGCAGCTCCTCGGGCGATGCGTTCGCCAGCCATGACATGTCGACGTCGCCGGTGAGCGGCATGATGCCGGCCATTTCGGCACTCTCCAGCCGAAGCGGTGCGGCACCGCCGCCGACGCTCTCCTCGCTCGCTTCCTCGGGCGGCAGAGGAGCGGCGTACATGACATCCGCCCAATAGACCATCGACGACGTGACGCCGTTCGCTCCCAAATCGATGCCGTCGCCGAACGCAAGCGCCTTGAGCCAGATCTGAAGCAACCGGTCTGCCGCTGGTTTGTTTGCGATGCCATGCACAAACGTAACGTGAGCCATGCAACTCTCCCCTGTCAGGGAGTGACTGGGAGAGGAGATTCCCTACCGGCTTCGGGAACGCCTTTGCCTTTTTTTGTCCGATGTCCCGGCTGACGCGGCGCTCAGCACGCGTCATTCATGATCGTGATCAGCACGTTGGCGCCGTGACGTACCTGCATCGAGAGAATCTGCGAGTAGGCGACTTCGTAGTAGTCGAGAGTGGAGAAAGAAGCCTCCGCCCGTAATGAGCCCACGCAGAAAGCCAATGAGATGTTTATCGGAGAGGCAGCTCTTCGCTGAATAGCGGATGCTAGAAATACGGAGGCCGACGGCTGATGACTGCTTAATTTGGCGGGGCCGACGGGACTCGAACCCGCGACCTCCGGCGTGACAGGCCGGCGTTCTAACCAACTGAACTACGACCCCGCGTCGTAGGGAAACCTCGCTAACCTGACCTCTGCTGGCGGCATTCCCGAGAGGCGCGCATGCTACGGGTGGGGCAGCGGGGTGTCAAGGATGGGTGGGAAGAAAGGTCGCGTCGCGCAGCCGCGGTGCCGCGGCATCCTTCGGCGACAGCTGCGGCGAAGCGATCGGCCATTCGATGCCGATGTCGGGGTCATTCCAGAGTATGGCGCGGTCGGCGGGGGGATCGTAGAGCGTGGTGCATTTGTAGACGAGGTCCGAGCCGTCTTCGAGGGAACAGAAGCCGTGCGCGAAGCCGGGGGGGACCCAGAGCATGCGCTTGTTCGATTCCGTCAGCTCGGTTCCGAACCAGCGGCCGAATGATGGGGAGCCGCGGCGGATGTCGACGGCGACATCGTAGAGAGCGCCGCGCGTGCAGCGCACCAGCTTTCCCTGCGCGTTCGGCTCCTGGTAGTGCAGGCCGCGCAGGACGCCTTTGGCCGAGCGGGAGTGGTTGTCCTGGACGAAGACGGCGTCGATGCCGGCGTCGCGGAAGGCGTCGAGTCGATACGTCTCCATGAAGAATCCGCGATCGTCGCCGAAGACTTTCGGCTCGATGATCACGACTCCGGGAAGTGTGGTTTCTCGTATGTTCAAGGGCGCGGATGATAGCAAGGTGTGGGGAGTGGGGTGTGGGGAGTGGGGTGTGGGAGTCAGAGATGCAGAGATCAGAGATGCAGAGATCAGAAGTGCAGAGATCAGAGATAGCAGGGATCAGCGGCCAGGGCCAGATCTCCTGATCTCCTGATCTCTGATCTCCTGATCTCCTGATCTCTGATCCCCTGATCTCTGATCTCGAATCTCCAACCACTCCCCACTCCCCACCCCCCACACCCCGTTTTGCTGTATTGTTTCTCCATGCGCGCGCATCCGGCATTCAGTTCCAACGCTCTCGAAAGCCATGCACCGGACGTTCTGCGCGTGGTTGTCGTCAGCACTGCGCCGTTGGTGCGGGCCAGTCTTCGCACGATTCTGGGCGAGTTCGATGATCTCGATGTCACGGAGGCGGAGCCTTCGCGGTTGCGCGCTGTGAATGCCGAGGTGATGCTTTGCGATGGCAATGCGCCGGATGTCGATGTTCCCGCGCTTGTGCTGGTGCGCGATGCTGCCGGAGCCGCGGAAGCGCTGGCGTGCGGCGCCCGGGGCGTGCTCGCGCGGACGGCTGCGCCGCGGCGGATGCATGCGGCGTTGCATGCGGTAGCCGAGGCGGAGATCGTGATCGATGATGCGTTTGCGGATTCGCTGCTGCGGAATCCGCGGGCCGAGGTCGAGATGATCGAGCCGCTGACGGCGCGCGAGCGCGAAGTGTTGCGTCTCCTCGCTTCCGGTCAGACGAACAAGGAGATCGGTCAACGCCTCGGCGTCACCGATCACACCATCAAGTTCCACGTGAACGGCATTCTCGGCAAGCTCGGCGCGCAAACGCGTACCGAGGCGGTCGTCGAAGCGGCGCGGCGCGGCATCATCGCGGTTTAGTGCGGTATCGATCGCATGTCCGAGCTCCTGGTGGCTCCTGAGCCGACGAAGAAACAGCAGGAGTGGCGGCTGGCCGGTGTCGTCTTTTTCGCCATTCTCGCGCTCGGGATTCTCTACGCCACGTTCGTCATCCTCGAGCCGTTTCTTGCGCCGATCATGCTTGGCGCGGTGCTGGCGACGGTCACGTTTCCGGTCTACCGGCGCCTTCGCGACCGCATGCACGGAGCGAATCGCGCGGCCTCGGTGATGCTGATCCTGATCACGTTCACCGTTCTCCTGCCGGCGTTTCTGATCATCGTGCTGCTGGTGCAGGAGGCGAATGTCGTCGTGAAGCATCTGCAGTCGGGCGACATGGAGCGAACGCTTCAACGTCTCGACATCAGCAACCGGATGCCGTGGTTGAAGCGTGTCGCGCCGAACTTCGATCCTGCCGCGATCAATCCGGCGAAGGTGATCATTCCCGTCGTGCAGAGGGCGCCTGCGTGGATCGCCGCGCACGGGGCATCGGTCATCGGTGGGGTGGCCGGCCTGGTGATCGCGCTGTTCCTCGTTCTTCTTTCGGCGTACTTTTTCTACGTGGAAGGGGAGACGATCGTGGCCGAGGCGTCGGCGTTGTCGCCGCTGCCGGCGCGGTACAACGCCCAATTCGCGGAGAACTTCAAAGGTGTGGTCGACGCCACTTTCCGCGGGCAGGTGATCACGTCGTTGACGCAGGGCATCTTCATCGGCATCGGTCTGGCCGTCGCCGGGATTCCCGGCGCGATTCTGTGGGGCGCGGTGGCGACGGTGTTGTCGCTGCTACCGGTGGTCGGCTCAGCGGCGGTGTGGATCCCGGCGGCGCTGTACCTCTGGGTGGCGGCATCGATCGGCGACCGCAGCTACTTCGGGGCGATCTTCCTCACGGTCTGGGGCGTGGTGGTCGTCCCGATCATCGAGCATGTAGTGAGGCCGTGGGCGATGAAGGGAAAGATGCAGCTCCCTGCCATTCCACTACTTGTCTCCGTCCTCGGCGGGATGGAGGCCTTCGGCTTCGTCGGCCTGGTCGTCGGCCCGCTGGTCTTCTCGCTGCTGATTTCGGTGATCGACATCTATAAACGATCGTTCCGGATACCGCCGAGTGAGGGGATCGTGGCGTAAGTTGCTGCGTGGGAAGTGTTTTAACCCTTCTGCCTCACAATCTTCATGAGACTCCGAGTCTCATGCATGAAGTCCCGAGTCTCATGTATGAAGTCCCGAGTCTCATGTATGAAGTCCCGAGTCTCATGCATGAAGTCCCCGAGTCTCATGTATGAGGTCCCCGAGTCTCATGCATGAAGTCCCGAGTCTCATGCATGAAGTCCCGAGTCTCATGAATGAGGTCGCCGAGTCTCACGCATGAGGTCGCCGAGTCTCACGCATGAGGTCCCGAGCCTCATTCATGAAGTCCACGAGCCTCATTCATGAAGCTCACTGGTCTCATGCATGAGACTCCGGGTCTCATTCATGAAACTCACGGGTCTCATCATGGAACTTACGGTTCTTTCGCAAGAGACTCGTTGTCTTTTGGGTGACGTCTCGCCCGGCGGTGATTATCGATTGATCGTGGGTCAATTTGGACGGCTTATCGTGGTCGCCGAAGGAAAGGCAACCACAGAGACACACAGAGGACACGGAGGTTCTCTGTGGCCTTTGTGCCTTTGTGGTGACCGGTCTTTTAAAAATTGACCCACCACTTAGCGCATGATGATCGGGGGCTGGGACTTTTTGAGGTCGCGGACCAGGCGGTCGAAGGCGTTGGTGTAGTCGTCGTGCGATTTCCATTTGCGGAAGTCGCCGATGTGGCGTTTGCGGCGGATGTCGGCTGCCCACGACTGCTGCGATGTGAAGCCCTCGTCGTCGATGGCGATGGGGAAGAGGACGTCTTTTCCTTCCTTCCGCTCGCGCTCGAGAGCCGACTCGACTTCTGATTCTACCCAATCGCTGTTGACGGAGTTGGCAGAGAGGATGATCACGAGTTTGTCGTGGAGGCGAATGGATTCGTCGATACGCGAGCGGAAGCGGTCGCCGATCTTCAGATCCTCGGGCGCGAACCAGGTGCGGACGTTTTTTCCCTGCAGGTCGTTGTAGAGTCGGCGTGCGAACTCGCCGTCTTTGGAGGAGTGGCTGAGGAAGCAGGAGTAGTACTCGATCGCCTTGCCGACGAGAGATGCCGCGTACTGGATGAACGCTTCGGGGACGTTGGAGCTGCGAAGGAAGGACTCTGGGAGGCCGCGGGATCGAAAGAATGTATCAATGCCGAGGGAGTTGTTACGTGGAGCGCGGGTAGCGTCCAGCCCGCGGACGTCTCGCAGAGAGACGTCCGCGAATACGTTGCGAATGAGCCTCGCTGCGGTGAAGTTGCTTTCAACGAGAGAGCACGAATGGAAAACCGTGAATCCGATGAGCGAGTCTTCGAAGTTCGATCTCTTCAACTCTGCTTGGTAGAACATGGCTCTATTGATTGTGGCTTTCTTGAACCAGGAGTCGTTACAGAGGGCGCCCTGAAAACTCACACCCTCTAGTTCGGCATTCGAGAAATCCGCGAAGTGTAGGTCGTAGCCATCGAGCGAATCACCGTCCAGTTCCACTCCTGAAAGATCGGGTGCCTCATCTTTCATCATCCGCCACTCGTTCCACGCGTCCGCCCCCTCCTTCAACTTCGCCACATGCTTCGGATTCGCCATCCGCAGAGTGTACTTCCACACGAAATTCGGCGACGGCTTCCGCGTTCTGGAACTAACTTGATGTAACCAGTAAGCGTCCAATACGTCTAACCAGTAGTACATGGGCAGATGGACCAGCGGGCGGCTAACCTTTTTCTGTCGCACGCGTCTTAACCGTAGCGTTACCAGCGTTGTACGAAGTTGGTCGTACAATCGAGGATCTCGATGATGAAGATGTTCCGAACCTGCGCCTCGGTGGCGCTCGCGCTTGCCGCAGCATCCTGCTTCTCGGGTTATCGCACCGAGGCGGATGCGAAGGCGTTGCGCGTGCGGCGTGGCACGTTTGCCAGGGATGTCGTTCTCACCGGCGAGTTGCGCGCGGCGCGCGGCGAGGAGCTGGCGGTTCCGCGGCTGCCGCAGTGGCAGACGACGATCAAGTGGATTGCGCCCGAGGGGGCGGAAATGAAGCAGGGCGACCGGGTCATCGAGCTCGATAACTCTGCCTTCTCGGCGAACCTCGATGCAAAACGTCAAGCAGTAGAGCAGGCGCAGCAGCAGTTGCAGCAGAAGGATGCGGAGTGGGCAGCGGACACGCTGGAGAAGGCGCTCGACGTCGAGCGCAAACGTTCCGAGTATGACAAGGCCAAGATCGATGCCTCGATGCCGAAGGAGATCATTTCGGCCCGCGACTACAACGACCGGCAGATCAAATTCAAACGTGCCGAGGTGGAGCGGGCCAAAGCGATCGACGTGCTCAAGTCGCAGACGATGTCGGTCAAATCGGACCGCGACAATCTGTTGCTCAGTCTGCAGAAAGCGCAACGCGAGCTGACGACCGCCGAGAAAGCCATCAGCGAGCTGATTCTTCGCGCGCCGAAAAACGGAATCGTCGTCATCCGCGATCATCCATGGGAAGGGCGGAAACTCCAGGAAGGAGATGGAGTCTTCGTCGGATGGACGCTGGCGCAATTTCCGGAGATGCAGTCGTTGCGCGTCGAAGCGGATCTCGCCGATGTCGACGACGGACGAATCGGCGCAGGGATGCCGGCGACGATCGTCATCGACGCCTATCCGGGGATGTCGTTTCCCGGCCGCGTCACGTCGATCTCCG
This sequence comes from Thermoanaerobaculia bacterium, assembly GCA_035577085.1. Classification (GTDB taxonomy): domain Bacteria; phylum Acidobacteriota; class Thermoanaerobaculia; order Gp7-AA8; family Gp7-AA8; genus JADGNZ01. Next base: position 2,207 of record DATLVW010000032.1, on the reverse strand, counting down.
CGGTGGCGCAGGAGGCCAGCCGCACCTCGCTGAAGCGCGCGTTCCGCGTGCTCGTCGCACTCGACAAGCTCGATTCGTCGCGCATGCGCCCCGGCCTGTCGTCGCGTGTGATCGTGCATGCCATGTTGCAGCGCGATGCGTTGCTCGTTCCGCGCGCGGCACTCGACTTCGCCGGCGCGAAGCCGCGCGTTCATCTTGCCACCGGCAAGAGCGTCGACATCATCCTCGGCGCTTGCAACGCGCAGGAGTGCGTCGTGAAGAGCGGATTGACCGAAGGGGAGACGCTGGGGCATGCGTAAGTCGCTGATCGGTGCCGGCATCGCCATCGCCGCCGTTCTGGCGGGAGCGGGATGGACGCGCAATAAGCTGGCCGCGGACCGGCAGGGTGATTGGGTTCGCGTGTCGCGCGGCGATCTGGTCACCGGCATCGACGTGACCGGCACGCTCTCCGCGGTCGACTCAGGCAGCTTCGGACCGCCGCCAGTCAACGACGTCTGGGAGTACAAGATCTCGATGATTGCCCCCGAGGGGAGTGACGTGAAGGTAGGAGCGCCGGTCCTCGGCTTCGATACGACGGATCTCCAGAAGCGGCTCGACGAAAAGAGCGCGGAACGCGATCAGGCGCACAAAGAGATCGAGAAGAACACAGCCGATCTGGCGCTTCGCCGCGAGGATGAGAAGCTCAAACTTGCGGACGCCGAGGCGCGGTTGCGGAAGGCGCAACTGAAGCTGGAAGGACCGCCCGACATCGTCAGCTCGAATGACCGCAGGCAGATCGAGCTCGACTTCGCGTTGGCGAAGCAGGAGACGGAATCGATCCGGCAACGGATCGCTTCGTTCGAGCGTGCAGCCGCAGCGCAGATCGCGTTGCTGACGAGCAAGCAACTGACGGCCGCATCGGTTGTCAATGAGACGCAGAACGCGATCAAGGCGATGTCGATCGCCGCGCCGCGCAACGGGACGATCGTCTACGTGGTCAACTGGCGCGGCGACAAGAAGAAGGTGGGCGACACCTGCTGGCGGATGGAGCGCGTCATCGAGATCCCTGACCTGGCCCGCATGATGGCCAAGGGCGAGGTCGACGAAGCCGATGCGGGCAAGATCGCGGTGGGACAGCGCGTGGTGTTCAATCTCGACGCGCATCCGGACGAGGAGTTCGCGGGCACGATCAAGGAAGCCGGGCGCACGGTGCAGCAGCAACAGGGAACGAAGGATCCGATCAAGGTGCTCAAGGTGAACATCGTCCTCGACCGCACCGACCCCGCCAAGATGCGGCCGGGAATGCGTTTTCACGGCACGGTCGAGTTGGCGCGTGCGAAGAGCGCGCTGCTGATTCCGCGCAGCGCGGTGTTCGTGACGGACAGCGGGCCGGTTGCGTATCGCCGCGGAGCGTTCTCGGTGACAGCGGTACCGCTGAAGCTCGGCCGCGAGAACGAGAAGACGGTCGAGGTGGTCAGCGGACTCTCGGCGAGCGACCGTGTGCTGGTTCCGAAGGCCGCGGACGGCAAGGAGCCGCAGAAATCGTGAGCCGGCACCTAAATGCCGAGGAGAAGAATCACCACAGAGGCACAGAGAGCACAGAGACCCTCCTCTGTGTCCTCTGTGTCTCTGTGGTGAATCGCTTGACTCCTCGGCGAGGCGCGCTCGTGGCTCTGGCGCTGCTGGCCGGGTCGTGTCGTCAGGGATCCGAGGTCCCTACTTTCCGTGTCGAGCCCGTTCGTTTCGCGCGCCGCGTGACCGCGGAAGGAAATCTGAAGTCGACGAAGGCGACACCGCTCACCGCGCCTACCGAGGCGCCGGGACAACTCAAGATCGCCTGGCTCGTTCCCGACGGCTCGTTGTTGAAAAAGGATGAAGTCATCGTTCGTTTCGATCCGACGGACTTCGAGACGCAACTCGTAGCGGGACGCGAGGATCACGACACCGCCGGCAACAAGATGCTCAAGACGAACAGCGAGTCGTCGACGACGAACACGAACCTTCGCCGCGATGCGCATCAGGCCAGCGATGAGCTGCTAGCGGCGCGGCAATTCAAGTTTGACGATGCTGAGATTTTCTCGCGCTATCAACGCGTCGAGTCGCAAATTGACGAGACTCTGGCGGGCCGGAAGAAGGAGCACGCGGAAGGTGTACTCGGCGTGCGCGCCAAGCTTTCCGCGGCCGACCGCGATCTCGTTTCGATCGAGCAGCGCAAGGCCGATCTGAAG
>DATLVW010000031.1:0-26521 GCA_035577085.1 Thermoanaerobaculia bacterium | reverse complement strand
TGACTCGCGGTGGTATTGATGTTGAAGTGATAGGTAACACCCTGGACCAGAGACAGCGGCGGGTTCTGTCCGGCGATGCCGTTGAAGGCGTAATAGAAACCGGGAGCCGAGACATCGAATGTCGTTATCGGCGTAACCTGGATGTTCGCATCGAGCGCGTTTCCGCTGGCTTGGAACGCAAGCGCGCCATAGACGTGGTTGTATCCGGCGGGTGCATAGGGGACCGTGTCGCCGCGCGTCACTCCGGCGGGACCGGACGTGACCACAGTGCCGGTCGCCGCGGTAAGTGTGAGCGACTGAACCGTCTCGACCTGCGCGATCTGGGCGTCCACCGGCAGCGTGCTGTGCTGCCCGAGAACGATGTAGGTGGAGTAACTCTTCTTCGGATAACCGGCCGCGGTATCGGCTGACGATTCGACGGCGCCATTGTTGATCGTGTAGGTGCTCTGGCCGGCGAATCCGAATTGCGTCTTCCAGGTCATCCGCGCGTTGTTCGTCGTGATGCCATCGGCGTAAAGGTTGTCTCCGCAGGCCTGATACGGCCAGTTGTCGCCATTGGGAAGCGCGTGTCCGGGGCCGGCGCTCTGGACGCCGTCTGATTGCGTCTTGTGCCAGTACGGAGTGATGTCGCTGCCTACACTCTGGTCGCGGGCACCGCCAGCGTCCTGCTGCCTGATCATTTGTGTCTGCACGATTCCGATCGTCGCGTCGTGCTTCGCCGGATTATCCGCGGTGAGCGGCGCGTCGAGCCACTCCTTCACGAAGGGCACCGTATTCTGCTGCGTCCAGTCGAAGGGGCTGTTCCATGTGATGGCCGTTCCGGTGGCGTTCGTTGTGGTGAACTTGTAGAAATCGCCCCAGGCAACTCCATTCAGGTCCGTCCCGCCGTCGCCGTCGATGTTGAGCTCACCGTATGGCGCGCGGGAATCGTCCCAATACATATTCGCGGCCACCGGCTGACCTCCCGTTGCGGCGATCTGGTCGATGTCGTAGGTGACGGTCCACAATGGATTGTCGTGACCCGTTGAGAAGACCCAATCGATCGTGACCGGGAGATAGCGCGTGATGATCGAGCCGGAGGTCGGACAGTTGCGCGGATAGAGCTGGGTGAAACGAAAAATGGCGTGATGCTTTCCTTCGAAGATGCGCTGCCAATGACCCGCGAAACCCATGCCGAGCGGTGAGTCATCACCGTTGCAGCCGGCATAGTGAGCTGAGTGCATGGTCACGTAGCCGAAACCGCCATACCCGGCATTGCCGTATGTGGTCACGGTAGCGGTGCGGGTCTGGCCGTTGGAGAGCTGATACTTGAATTCGCGAAGCGCACCACCGTGCGATCCGCCTTCTGTCTCGTTGTCGTTATGAGCGAGTGACGCCACACGCGGCTGACCGCTGCTGTCGCGCCAGGTAAATCGGTCGCTGGTGATCGCATGAACCACTACGTCATGCTCGATCTGCATCGGGTTGACGGCAGAGGCGGTGGGCTGGCCGAGAACGAAATCGTCGAAATAGGTCGCGCTGGCATCGGTGTGCGCGGCATCCTCATCGCTCTGAAGGTTGATGCGATCGAAGTCGACGGCGTTGAACGGTGCCTGGCGGAGGTCGATCGTCACCTGACGCCAGACGTTCTGCGCTACTCCCCCACCGCTGATGTACGTGTCGAGGGCCGCAGCACTTCCGACGAACGCTCCGTTCAACTGCAGGCTGAAGTGGAACTGCTGCCCCGAAGCGGTGCCGCCATTAACCCAGAACCGAAGGATGGGCGTGTCGGACGTATGCAGTGCCGTGAGAACGTTTCCCGGTGCATGGGCAAACGAGAGCGCATTGAAATTGTGGCCGAGGATCGACGCTGATTTCGTGCCGGTGTGAACGAACGGCGTGTCGTTCAGGTTCGTCCCGCCACCAAACGAATAGTCTGCAAAGCCATTCTGCAGCGCATCGTCATAGACCGTCAGCGTCTGCGCGTGTGCCGTCAGTGCGAACACCGCGGCCACAACTGCGAACACAATCCGAGTACTTGCCCTGCTAACCGCCGCGTTTGCTCTCATCTCACCTTCCGGAATTCGTGGCGATCATCGTAGCCGATGACGAGACAACAGCCTCCAGCGATTGATCCGTCGCTACACCGCGGCCGCGATCGCATCCACCAGTTCCACCGGCTCGATCGGCTTGAACAGGTAGACATCGAACGGGGTGTCGGCCATGCCGGCGCGGCCGGCGGGAAAGGCGCTCAAGGCGACGATCTTCTGGTTCGGCACCTGCTCCCGGATCTTGCGCGCCAGCGTGTACCCGTCCATGTGCGGCATGGCGATATCCGTAATGACGAGATCAAATGTGCGCTGCTTGATCGACTCGAGCGCTTCCGGTCCCGATGCCGTCACCGTCACCTGCGCGCCTGCGCGGGTCAGCACCGTGTGTACCAGCCTGCGGCTTTCGACGTCATCATCGACGAGAAGGATCGTCACGCCGCCGAGCTTTTTCGGAAGGTCCGTAACTGAGGGAAGCGCGGAGAAGGTGATCGGCTCGGGACGCTGCGAGGCCAGCGCACCCAGCGGAAGCGTGACCGTGAATGTGGAGCCCTGATCGCGGCCCGCACTCTCCGCGGCCACGGTCCCGCCGTGCGCCTCGACCAGGTAGCGGACGATCGACAGTCCCAATCCCAATCCTCCGTGAACGCGCGTCCTCGGGTTCTCGGCCTGCCGGAACGGCTCGAAGACATACGGCAGAAAGCCGGGATCGATTCCGGCGCCACTGTCGGTGACGGCGATTTGAAGATGAGACGACGTGCGCCGTGCACGAAGGGTGATCCGGCCGCTCCGCGGCGTGAATTTCACGGCGTTCGTAAGCAGATTCCAGACCACCTGTTGCAGCCGCGTGGCGTCGGCGACGATCAACCCGAGCTGCGGCGCGAGCTCCTTCTCGATCGTGATCATCTTTGCATCTGCGCTCGGCCCCACCGTCTCGACTGCGGCGGCGAGCACATGGTCGATCTCGACATCTTCAACGGTCAGACGCAGCTTCCCGGAGACGATGCGCGACACGTCGAGAACGTCGTCGATGAGCCGGGCCTGGAGCTGGGCGCTGCGATTGATCGATCCCACCGCGTCCGCGAATCCCTGATCCTCGGGTTGCATGGTCGGAAGTAAACGCGCCCATCCAAGGATGGAAGTCAGCGGCGTGCGCAGCTCGTGCGAAAGCGTCATCAGGAACTCGTCTTTGGCGCGATTCGCTTCCTGCGCCGCGCGAACGGACGCCTCGGCGCGGCGGCGTTCCTCTTCTGCCTGCAGTCGTGCCTCACGCTGCTCCAGAAAGGCCTGCTGCACTTCCTCCGCACGCTTCCGCTCCGTCATGTCGCGCGTGACTTTCGTGAAACCGCGAAGCACCCGGCGCTCGTCGAAGATCGCGGTGATGACGACATTCGCCCAGAAGCGAGTGCCGTCCTTGCGCAGGCGCCAGCCTTCATCCTCGACACTGCCGCTCTCGCGCGCGATCTCGAGCTCACGCGCCGGCTTCCCGTTGCGCTTGTCCTCCTCGGAGTAAAAGTCCGAGAAGTGATGGCCGATGATCTCGCGCGGCGCATACCCTTTGATCCGCTCGGCGCCGGCGTTCCACGTCATCACGTGGCCCTCGGGATCGAGAAGGAAAATTGCGTAATCCTTCACCGAGGCCACGAGAAGGCGAAACATCTCCTCGCTCTGGCGGAGTCGCTCGTCGGCTTCGCGCCGCTTCGACAGGTCCCGCGTCACCTTGGCGAAGCCGCGGAGCTCGCCACTCTCGTCGTGTACGGCGGTGATCACGACATTCGCCCAGAAGCGCGTGCCATCCTTGCGCAACCGCCACCCTTCTTCCTCGAAGACGCCCGTCTCCCGCGCAACCTCCAGCTCCATCGCCGGCTTGCCGTTCTGAATGTCCGCCTCGGGATAGAAGGCCGAGAAGTGTTTGCCAATGATCTCGCTCGGCGCATAGCCCTTGATGCGCTCGGCACCCGCGTTCCACGTCATGATCTTGCCGGTCGGGTCGAGAAGAAAGATTGCGTAGTCCTTCACTGAGGCAACGAGCAACCGGAAGGTCTCCTCGCTCTGCCGCAGGCGCTCTTCCGCCTCGCGACGTTGCGTAAGGTCCCGCGTGACGCTCGCAAATCCGGTGATCTCGCCGCCCGGACCGCGGACCGGTGTGATGACTGAGCTCGCCCAGAAGCGTGTACCGTCCTTCTTCAGCCGCCAGCCCTCATCCTCGGCGCGCCCTTCCCTCGCCGCCTTCTCCAGATCCGCCTGAGGCTGCCCCGCTGCGATGGCGTCGGGCTCGTAAAAGCGCGAGAAGTGACTGCCGACGATCTCCCCCGCCTCATATCCCATCGTCCGCACCGCTCCCGTATGCCACGAGCGAACGGCGCCGTCCTTACCGATCAGGATGATGGCGTAGTCAAGAATCGCATCGATGAGAACAGGAAGCTCAGCCTGCAGATCCGTATCCGTCATAGTTCAGTCGTTCGCCAGGCAAGCCTATCCCTAGTCCCCAGCCCAGGATCAATGTAATCAAAGAGCGCGCCACGGGGGAGAGGGGCTGATTCCTCTGGCTCGACCGTGCGAGTGATCGGCGTGTCGATCGTTTTCGCGCGAAGCGCTTTGGACTGCGGCAGCGCCAGCTGCCGCTTTCGAACGCGTGATTCAAAGCGGTGGCTGCGCCACCGCAGTCCACAGCGACTTCGTCGCGAAAGACCCCAGGGGCATTCGTTTACCGTCGCCGCCACAGCGATAGGGCCAGGCCGAGGATCAGCAATGAGAGTTGGATGAAGTTGACAATGAATGCCGGTGGGGCTCCAACCCTGACGAGCGGGATGTATTCGAGGATGACTCGTCCGCCGAGGTGCTGCAGCAGGAGCAGCGTGAACAGGAAGGGAACCATGCTGCGGTAGCGAATCAGGGCGAATACGCACAGCAGACCGATGATGATGTGCGCGAGTCCGAGGAGAGCCCAGAGTGCGACTAACGACTGGGCGGCGGGGGCCGGGTAAGTGTCGAGAGGGATTCCGTCGGCTCCGGTCATCACAAGGCGCCCGTTGATGATGGAGTTGACGCCGATGACGGACTTCAGCAACGCGAACAGGCCGAAGATCCAGAGCGCGAGTTTCTGCCCGCGATAGTTGTTGTCGAAGGACTTCGGCAGCAGCAGCTCAAACATGATGGGAAGAAGGTACGTTGCGTGAGATGGAGAGTTTCGGCGGTCCGATTGAAAACGGATAGCTGGTCGGGGGTCGGAGATAAGGTACGCACGACCTCGCTAGCTGGGGGATCGACACTCGACTGCTGGCACCCTTGATGAGTGAAAGCCACCCTGTCCGCGTTCGCCGACACCCGACTCCCGACAACAGCCTCCTACTTGGCTTCACCGTTGCTTGGTCCCAATAACCCAGAAGGTGAAGGGTGTGGTTGACGAAGAAGTACCGAACGAAGACGCGCGGCGCGCGCTGGTCGTCGACGACGACGCTGCAATCCGAATTCTCGTGTCGCGCGTCCTCAGCCGGCGCGGCTTTCTGGTGGACGCCGCTGCTGATGGCGCCGAGGCGATCGAGGATCTGCTGGAGCACGATTACGACCTGATCACGCTCGACCTGATGATGCCGCGCATCGACGGATACGGCGTCGTGAAGTATCTCCAGGAGCACAGACCGGAGCTGTTCAACCGTCTGATCGTGATGACTGCGTTCGGGCCGCACGCTCTGGAGAAGATCTGCCCGCCGGTCGTGCGCATGATTCACAAACCATTCGAGATCGACGAGCTGGTGCGCGAAGCGGAGGAAGCGATCGCTTCATAACCAGTCCGTTAGACGCGTTCTCCCTCTTCGCGCGTTCGCCTCTTCGCGCGTGACGTCTGCCTGTCGAGGCCGCTAACCCACGTAGACAGAATGAGATCGGGAGGCGTACTGTCGAATGAGTCATGCGACGACTACTCCCCATTTCCCTCTTTCTCGTGTTCGCCCCTACCCTCTTCGCCCAGCAGCAGCCGTTCTCACTCGCCATCGATGTTGGCGATCGCTTTACGTCCGGCACCCTCGCTGACGTTCGCTTCACGATCGAGAACATCTCCGACCAGGACCGCACGAACGTCTTCCTCGACATGTTCCTCGGCAACGGGTCCGCGATGACGAAGATGACGCCATCCGATCCGGCCACCGACTGTTCGACGCTCAATATCGGACAATCGCGCGTTGGCTGCCGGATTCCCCTGCTCGCCGCACACACGAAGAGTGAGGTCACAGCCACCGCTCATTATCCCGATGCAGGGCACTACTCACTCAGGTTCTTCTCGACCGTTGAGATCTCTCGCGACGCTACGTTTTATCGAGAGTATCCCGTGACTACGGCCCTGGACGGCGGCCCGGGTTCGTTCCGGCAAGCCATTCTCGACACGAACGCTGAGTGCCCGGCAAACATCCCGTGCCGGATCGACTTTGAGATCAGCGAGCCGGTACCCGACGAGGGGTGGTTCACGATCGCACCGAAATCGCCGTTACCGGAAGTGGTGGCGCCGGATATCGCCATCGACGGAGAGAGGCAGACCACCATCAGCGGCAACACGAACCCGAAAGGTCCGGAGATCTTCCTCGACGGCCGCGGTGTCGACACCGCCGACGGCCTGACCATACTCGGCGCCAGAGCAACGGTGCGCGGCCTGGCCATCGGTGGCTTTCCCGGCAATGGCATGCTCGTCCTCCGGTCGGCGATGCTGGTCGAGGACAACTACATCGGCATCGATCCCGCCGGTACTATTCCAGTTCCGAACGGACTGCGCGGCATCATGGGCGATGGTTACGGCGCCGAAATCCGCAACAACGTTCTCAGTCACAACACGCGCAGCGGAGTCTTTCTCTGGCACAACGCGAACATCCACGACAACCGCATCGAATCGAACGGCGCCAGCGGCATCTTTCTCGGCGGCGAAAGCGGCTTTGACGACAGCGTCATCGTGAACAACATCATCACGGGCAATCACGACTTCGGCATCGCGGTGCCGCATCGGAATCTCGTCGACGTACGCGCAAACTCGATTGCCCACAACGCCGGGGGTGGAATCGACGTCGGTCTCGACGGGCGGACACTGGAGACCGACGATTCATTCGTGGGTCCCGTCGTTGCGCCGCATATCGAATCGGCGCGGTTCGACGCGGCGAGCGGCGACACGATCATCGACGGTCCTACGCCGTTCGGCTTCTCTCCGCGGACGATCTATCTCTATGCGAACGCGACTCTCGATGCCGATGGTTTTGCCGAAGGAGAGCGCTTCCTCGGATCACCGCAATTCGCAGGCGGCCGCTTCACGCTGCGCGTACACGAGGATCTGCGCGGACTATTCGTCGACGGCAACACGACCGTAACCCAGAACGATCTGATCATCACCCATGCCACCTCGGAATTCGGACCTCCAGTGCGCGTCGAGTAGCGATTCTCTATCGCAAGGCTCTTCCGCGATTGCCCGCGCGTGTGCGTCGCGGTAGCGTAGCGGCTGTGCCGCCGCGCGTGACCGTTCTGTTGGCGACGTACAACGACGAGCCGTTTCTCGGCGCGGCGATCGACTCCGTTCTGGCGCAGACCTTCTCTGATTTCGAGCTGCTCGTCGTCATCGATGCTTGCACCGATCGTTCGCGCGATATCGTCGAGAGCTATCGCGACTCGCGCGTTCGTCTCCTCGTGAATGAGACGAACCTCGGTCTCGCGGCCTCGCTCAACCGCGGGCTGGCGATCATCGCCAGCGACTATGTGGCCCGACTCGATGGCAACGACCTCTGTTTCCCGGAGAGGCTGGCCCGGCAGGTGGCATATCTCGATGCGCATCCCGAGGTCGCCGTCGTCGGGTCGCAGGCGACGCTCATCGATGTCGCGGGACGAAGAACCGCCGAGATGCGCCGGCCGGTCACCGACCTCGGATTGCGCTGGCTCAGCATCTTCGGCAGTCCTCTCATCCACAGTTCCGTGATGTTCCGCCGCGCCATCGTGTGGGACGCGCTCGGCGGGTACGACGGGCGACATCGTGTCGGCGAGGACTTCGAAATGTGGAATCGCCTGGCGAAGGAGCACGCCGTGGGCAACCTCCCCGAGAAGCTCGTGGCCTACCGCGACGACCCATACTCGACAACCGGTGCCGAACGACACCCCGAGCGCGACAAATACCTGAAGCGCAAAGCGCCGATGGTTTACGAGAACCTGCGCCGGGAGCTGCGCTGGGACGATGTTCCCCGCCGCTGGGGGGAGTGCTGGGTCGAGACCAGCGATGCACTGATCCCGCAGACGGCCGACGCCGTCCGCGACGCCGTAGCGATGATCGAGTCCTGCGCGGAACGCTTCGCCTCACTGCATCCCGAGGCCGCCGCGAATGAGGAAGTCATCGTGCATCAAGCGGACATGCTCGCTCTCGCGCTAGTCAAGGCGCCGGTAGCCGGCCGGCTGTTCTCGCTGCAGCTTTGGAAGGTGATTTGGCACCGTCACCGGAAGACGGCGCTGCGCGTGCTCCCCCGATTCGCGACCGTTCTCCTCTTGGGTCAGGGCCCTCTCCGTTTCCATCGCGTACTTAGACGGCGCCGCGCCGATCGCTGGCGGCTTAGGGCGACTTCTCCGAGGTAGCCGAGTATTGATGCATCTCCGCCAACTCGCGGTAGAACTGCGACCACACTCTCATTCCTTGACGGCTGTCGAACCGTTCGACGGCTGACGCGCGGGCGGCCGCGCCGAGGCGGCGGCGCAGATCCGGATCGCGAGATAGCATCATCATCGCAGACGCCAACTCGGCCTCGGAGTCAGGCGTGACAACGAGACCCGTCTCGCCGTCCACGAACAGTTCAAGGATCGGCTCGATGCGCGTCACGATGCATGGCAGTCCCTTGAACATTGCCTCGATCGGCGCTGCGCCCCATCCTTCAAAGAGCGACGGGAAGACGAACGCGCCGGCCATCTCCAGGCATGCGCCCACGTCGCCACGATTGCCCAGAAAGCGTACGCGGTCGCGAATGCCCAACTCGGTCGCGAGCGTTTCGTGAGCACCGGCCTGCGGCCCTTCGCCGACGAAAACCAGGTACGCATCCGGGAACGCCGCTGCCACTTCTTTAAATGCGCGCAACAGCACCGTCTGGCCCTTCTCCGGCGACAGTCTCCCTACCGTCAGATAGACGAATGCTCCGGCCGGGATTCCAGCCTCTCTTCGGATGCGGCGAGGCTCTTCGGGATCGCACTGAAGCCTCTTCTGATCGATCGAGTTGTAGATCACGCGTACGGCCGCCGGTGAAAGACCGAGGTTCCGTACTGCTGATCGTTTGACGCTCTCCGAGATCGCGATGAACAGCGGACGCGTGGCGCGCGCTGTCCACCGGTCCAGCCGCTTGAGCACGGCCATCTTGTACACCGGCCACCCTCCCACACGAATCGTCTCCGCATCGTAGGTGGGCATGTGCAACGTATTGACGATAGGAATCGAGGGACCGAGGAGTGTGGAGAAACGTGCGCTCAGGTCAGCATCGAGAAGCCGGGTCTGAATGAAATCAGGGCGGCGCGCACGGAGAATGGGGATGAGCTTCCACGGCGCAGACAGCCAGGGCCGCCTGCGAGGAAGGTTGAGGCAGATCGTCTCGATGCCGGAGCTCCGAAAGTCGGCGGCCAGGTCGTCGGGTGGATGAAGGTAGCAGACGATGTGGGAGAGCTCGTCACTCGTGGTGTTGCACACGATATTCAAGAGCTGACTCTCGGCCCCTGCGCGCGTGAGCGAGGTGATGACGTGCAGAATTGTGATCATCAGAAAGTCAGAGAATGGCCGGATCGCGGTGGAAACGATCCTACGACACATCACGCGCCTGAATCGTTACACAATCCAGTGCGAAAGCGGCCGTCCGATCAACGCAGACGTTTTACCGATTTCGGCGTCAAAGGCTTATCCGCAGATGACGCAGATTGAACGCAGACTCAGAACGGGTCTTATCTGCGTATCATCTGCGTCATCTGCGGATCGTTCTCAGACACAAAGGAGAATCCCATGCAGAAACGCAAACTCGGCAAATCAAACCTCGAAGTCTCCGCCCTCGGACTCGGTTGCATGGGGTTGAGTTTCGGCTTCGGCCCGGCTACGGAGAAGCAGGAGGCGATCGCTCTGATCCGCGCGGCCGTCGAGCGCGGCGTGACGTTCTTCGACACGGCGCAGGTTTACGGCCCTTACGTCAATGAAGAGGTGGTCGGTGAAGCGCTCGACCCGTTCCGCGACCAGGTCGTCATCGCTACAAAGTTCGGTTTCGCCTTCGATGCCGAGAAGAAGCAGGTTGGACTGGGCAGCCGGCCCGAGTACATCAAGCAGATGACCGAGGGCTCGCTGAAGCGGCTGCGAGTTGAGGCGATCGATCTCTACTACCAGCATCGCGTCGATCCCAACGTGCCGATCGAGGATGTCGCCGGCGCGGTCAAAGAGCTCATCGCCGAGGGAAAAGTGAAGCACTTCGGGCTATCCGAGGCGGGCGTGCGGACGATCCGGCGTGCGCATGCGGTGCAGCCGGTGACGGCGCTCCAGAGCGAGTACTCGCTGTTCTGGAGAGAGCCGGAAGAGGAGATCCTGCCTACTCTCGAAGAGCTTGGAATCGGCTTCGTTCCCTTCAGCCCATTGGGCAAGGGATTCCTGACCGGCAAGATCGACGAGACGACGACGTTCGACAAGACCGACTTCCGCAACACCGTTCCGCGCTTCAATGCCGAGAACCGGAAAGCGAATCAGGCGCTGGTCGATCTGGTGAGTTCGATCGCGGCGAAGAAGAAGGTGACGCCGGCGCAGATCGCGCTCGCCTGGCTGCTCGCGCAGAAGCCGTGGATCGTTCCCATCCCCGGCACCACCAAGCTCCACCGCCTCGAAGAAAACCTCGGCGGCGCGAACGTCGAGCTAGCACCGGACGATCTCCGCGAGATCGAGAGCGCCGCCGCAGAGATCAACGTGCAAGGTGCAAGGTACTCCGAGGGCGCGCAGAAGATGATCGATCGGTGATCTCGCGAGTTCTCTGCACCCTTTGTGTCTCTGTGGTGTCAAAAGCCTTTAACCACAGAGACCCTGAGGACACAGAGATGACGTCCCAAATGCGCGATTCGATCAGCCGTCCGAAGGGACTGCCAATCCCTCACTTCGCCTCCGCCGCGGCGGAATTGATCGAGTCCCATACCTCCGTTTTCTCGGCTGTGTCGTGCGCGGCGGCCATGGCCTTGTCGAAGTACTCCTTCGCCTTTGCAGGATCGCCCTTCGTCGCGTACACCTCGCCGAGGCCGGTGTAGACGCGCCAAAGCTCCCGGCTGCTGGGGTGCGCGGTTGCGTAGTTGTTCAGGTAGCTGATCGACTCGTCGTACCTCTTCGCGCCCAGCGGGACGCCGTATCCCGACCCGATCGTCTCCGCCTCGGTGGCGATCGACGCAGCGCGGTCGCGCAGCTCCGCGGCTCCTTTCGCATCCCCTTTCTTGTCCAGCACCGCCGCCTTCGTACGCAGGCCGCCGTATGTCGTACCCAGGGCGAGCGAATGATCGGCGTAGGTCAACGCGGTGTCAGGATCGCCGTTGCGCAGTTCCCAGCGCGCCGCGGCCGCCCACGCATTCGGATCCCAATGCTTCCCGCCGCGTAGCGTGTCGCTGATCGAGGCCCGGATGGTGGCCTTGAGGTCGACCTCGATCTTGATCGGAACACGCACCTTCTCCCACCGCAGTGAGGCGATGGCGGAGCTGTTGGTCACGTCGTCGAACCGATAGGTGAGCCGCTCCTCGGAGTCGGCCGAAGTCTGCGGCGTCACCGTCACGCGCAGGACATCCTCGGACGGGTCGTAGTTGTAGACACCCCAGTCGCCGGTGAACCTGCTGAAGATCATCGTCCACTGCGACGCCGCCGGAATTGCATACAGGGCGTACGTTCCGGCTGGCAGCAACTGCCCTTCGATCCTCACCGGCGTGGAGAACGAGATAGTCGTGTTCTCATTCGCTCCGGTGCGCCACAGTGAACCGTACGGCACGAGGCCGTTCCAGATCTTTCGTTTGTTCACCGCGGGACGGTGATAGTTGATGGTGACGTCGGTGAGACCGATCGTCTGGCCAACGGTGGCAGCGGGACTCGGCTCCGGCAGTCTGATCGCCGACTGCCCGGCGACGTTCAGCGCGGCAAGAAAGAGGACGGCTCCGATCGCAATGTTCTTCATGCCCGCAATCTTAGAGCGAGCGCGAAGGCCCTTCCTGTATCGATCATGTAACGTGCAGCGAACCGGCGAGACGGGTCGAGACGCCGCTCCGCGCCACTCGCAGACGCGTCGTCCGTTAAAGGATCTCTTTCACGGTTTCCGGCGGCCGCCCCACCACCGCCCGCCCACCCCGGACGACGATCGGCCGCTCGATGAGGATCGGATGCTCGGCCATCGCGCGCAGCACCTCGTCGTCCGGCGTGGCGTCGCCGAGGCCGAGGGCTTTGTACTGCGGCTCGCCGCGGCGCACGATGTCGATCGGACGAACGCCAAGCAGCTTCACGATCCGGCGCAGTTCGGCGACGGACAGCGGATCCTGCAGATACTCGCGGACCGGCAGCTCGACGCCAGCCTCGCGAACGAGTGCCAACGCAGCGCGGCTCTTGCTGCAGCGAGGGTTGTGGAGGAAGAGATCAGTCATGGCTTCTTCGGCGATTCCTCATTCTTCTTGCCAGTCGTCGCAGAAGCCTTCTGCGCGAGGGCGCGATGCCGTTTGGTAGCGGCTGCTTTATAACCGGCGGTCTTGCGACGACGGCCGAGCGCTCCCCTTTGTGCTGGCGTCTTTGCCATGCGGACTCCTGCGAATCGTCGAGGGCTGGCGCTCCATACTCACAGGCCTGGCGCCACCGTTAGATGGTAGCGCAATCGCGCCCGTGGAAAATCCACAATCGATTTGAACCACAGAGACACAGAGGTCACTGAGGTTGTCGCCCGATGCACTCCCGAAGAACCCTCTTGACTCCCGATCTCCTCACCGCTATCATTAACCAGATGGTTAACAGTTCTCTGCATCTAGACCGCGTCTTTCATGCGCTGGCCGATTCGACGCGGCGCGGGATCCTGGCGCAGCTCGCTCGACAGGGTCAGTCGTCGGTTGGAGAGCTTGCCGAGCCGCATGACATGTCAGCGCCCGCCATCTCGAAGCACCTTCGTGTACTGGAGGAGGCCGGCCTGATCGAGCGAGAGATCGATGGCCGCGTCCATCGCCTCAGCCTTGGCTCGACGCCGCTCGATGAAGCGACGCGGTGGATCGAGCAGACGCGGAAATTCTGGGAATCGCAATTCGACTCGCTGGAGCGGCACCTCCAGCGGAATCCCCATTGATCGGAAGGAAGAGTGTTCAATGAATGACGCATCTGTTGTCGTCCGCAGAGTGTTCCGCGCCTCGAGGGAACGGCTCTTCCGCGCCTTGAGCGACCCCAATGAGCTGATCCAGTGGTTCTCGCCGGAGGGCTATCGAAATCCTTCGGTCGATGCCGATGTGAAACCGGGCGGATGTTTTCGAATCGCCATGCAGAAGCTACCAGATGGAGAGCCGTTCTTCGTGAGCGGCGCATACCGCGTCGTGGAGCCACCGGCTCGCCTCGCGTTCACCTGGACCTGGGAAGACCCGAAGTTAAACGTTCGCGACACTCTGGTCACCATCGATCTCCTCGATCGTGGGGAGGACACGGAGGTCGTGCTCACCCATGAGCTGTTGCCGGTCGAACGACGCGAATCCCATTCGCAGGGCTGGAATGCCATGCTCGCGAAACTTGCCACCACCATTGATTGAATAAGGAGACGAAACCATGAAAGCAATTGATCTGATGTTGATGGAGTTCGAACAGGAGTCAGCGACGACACGCCGCTTGCTCGAGCGCGTACCAACGGAAAAGCTCGGCTGGCGGCCCCACCCCAAGGCCCGCTCCCTCGGCGAGCTCGCCAATCACATCGCCAGCTCCCAGAAGCGAGTTGCCGCGGCCATTCAAACGACCCCGTATGACCTCGGCTCCGGCGGCGACGGCTCGGTCCCGGCGAACGCCGCGGACATCGTCACGACGTTTGACTCCAATGTCGCCGATGCGAAGGGAATGCTGGCAGGGATGACCGACGCCGATCTCATGTCGGTATGGGAAGGCCAGGTCGGCGGCAACACGGTCTTCAGCGCACCAAAGATCGGAGTCATCCGCGCCATTCTGCTCAATCACACCTATCACCACCGCGGACAGTTGAGCACCTACCTGCGCCAGCTCGACGTGACCCTACCGTCGGTTTACGGCCCGACGGCGGATGAGAACCCGTTCATGTAGTGCGGTCGTCTCGACCGCGGACCCTCGGGCGTCCTCGCCCGAGGGTAGTCAGGGCGGGGGTCGAAGTTTGGGAGTCGGGTGTTGGAGCGACATAGCCAGGGCCTGTTTCTCAGATCAAGCCCAGTTTCAACTTTGGGGCTATCAGGCCGAATCCAACCACCGAGGCGGGACGCCCCGGTGGCCGCAGGCGAGACGCCTGCACTCCGGAACATCTCGCGCGGTGTAAGCACCACGAGCGGACTCGATGCTTCGTGTATCGTCCTACGTATGGAACGGAACACGATCGTCCTCGCGATCGACATGCACTTCCCGAAGCCACGCACGACATGAGCCGCACGCTCCTCGCGGTGTTGGCCGTGCTCGTGGCCATGGTCTCCTTCCAGACCGGCGCCTCGCTTGCCAAACAACTCTTTCCGCTCGTCGGACCGGTCGGAACCACCACGCTGCGATTGGGCTTCGGCGCGCTGATCCTCTGCGCCATCTGGCGCCCGTGGCGGCAGAAGCTCACTCGCGCCGAGCTTCGGACCATCGCGATCTACGGCATGGCCATGGGCGGAATGAACCTCTCCTTTTACATCGCGCTCAAGACCATACCGCTCGGAATCGGCGTGGCAGTCGAGTTCACCGGGCCGCTGGCGGTTGCGGTGATCGCGTCGCGCCGCGGCATCGATTTCGTCTGGGCTGCGCTGGCGGCCGCAGGGATCGTTCTCATCCTCCCGATCTTTCGCGGGTCGCCATCAGTCGACATTCATGGTGTGCTGTGGGCGCTCCTAGCCGGTGCCTGCTGGGGCGCTTACATCCTCGTCGGCCAGCGCGCCGGCGCCTCGGTTCACGGCGGAACCGCCACCGCCTTGGGCATGGCCACCGGCGCGCTCCTCGTGCTGCCGTTCGGTGTCGCCGTCGTTGGCAAACCGCTCCTGAATCCCGCGATCCTGCCGATCGGAATCGCCGTAGCCATCCTCTCAGGCGCGTTCCCGTACTCGTTGGAAATGATCGGCCTGAAGCACCTGCCGGCGCACACATTCGGCGTCCTGATGAGCGTCGAGCCGGCGCTCGGCGCGGTGATCGGGCGGATCCTGCTACAGGAAAAACTCGCCCTACTGCAAATCGTCGCGATTGCGTGCGTCATCGCAGCCTCGGTGGGCAGCACGCTATCGAGCCGGCGCGCAGCTCCCGTCAGCGACGTCGCCTGACGCTGCCATCAATCAGACGGATCAGACCGGAAAAAGGTCACAGCTTTGAGCAAGTGTCGTAACCGACACCCCTGCAAGCGTCACCGTTTTGGACCTCACTGCGAGACCGTCGTCATGCTAGCTTTTCGCGGCAATGAGCGAGCTCGATTCTCCTGAAACATCATCGCTGCTGCTGAAGACCGGCCGGCTCCTCTTCGCTCTGACGGTCGTCGCGTCGGGGATCTACCAACTCGTGACGGCGCGCTGGGTGAACCTCGTGCCGGTGAATCCCGCTCATCTCCCGCCGCTGTGGCTGGCCTACCTGTTCGGCGTGCTCCTCGTTCTCATCGGCGCAGGCTTACTCGTCAGGAAAACGGTCTTGCCAGCCGCCATCGCCCTCGCGACGCTACTGCTCGTGTTGTTCTTTGGATTCAGCTTGCGCGTAGCGATCCCACACGCCTCGATGGGATACGTATGGGTCGATCCCTTGATGATCCTGGCGATCCTCGGCGGTGTGAGCCTCGTTGTGTATCCACGCGAGGGATCATCGGCCAGCTCGGCCGACCGCGTTTTCGAAAAGGCAACGCACTTTGTACCGTGGGCGCTCGGAGCATTTCTGGCTTACTGCGGCGCTTTACACTTTCCGTACGCCAAGTACGTTGCGGGTCTGATTCCGCCGTGGATTCCGGGGCACATGTTCTGGACCTACTTTGCAGCCGTCGCGCTGATCGCCGGAGGGATCGGCGTCGTTGTGCCGCAAACGGCGCGCATGGCGGCGATGCTTTCGGGAGTCATGCTCTTCAGCTGGTTCTTCCTCGTTCACATTCCCCTCGCCATCAACACGCATACCGTCAGCGAGGTCTCCCGCGGGTTTCAGGCGCTCCAGGACAGCGCCGTCGCGTTCATGCTGGCCGGCACGGTGCACATTCGAAAGAGGAGTGATCAATGAAGCGAAACGCCAGGACGATTGCGTTCACAAGCTTCGCGGTCGTCATCGTGCTGGCAGCCGCGTTGGCCGCGCAAGCCCAGGACGTCAAAACACCGTATCCGAGCATGGCGCCGCTTGACCAATACATGATGGAGCGAGATGCCGAGATCGCGCTGGCGCGGAGCGCTGCTCCCGACTCCATCTCGAGGGATGCCGAGGTCATGGTCCTCGGAGAACATGGTTACGAGACCGCCGTCAAAGGCAAGAACGGTTTCGTCTGCCTGGTGGAACGATCGTGGGCCTCCCCACTCGACCATCCAGACTTCTGGAACCCTAAGTTGCGGGCTCCGAACTGCTTCAACGCGGTGGCCTCGCGGTCCTATCTCCCACTAACGGTAAGGAAAACCACGGTGATCCTGGCGACACGCTCCAAAGTTGAGATGGTCAAGGACATCAAGGCCGCGATCGACAAGAAGGAATTGCCGCCGCCGGAGCTGGGCGCGATGTGCTACATGATGTCAAAGCAAGGTTACCTGAACGACGCCGCCGGACACTGGCACCCCCACCTGATGTTCTTCCTTCCACTGACAGATCCTGCAACCTGGGGCGCAGGTCTGCCCGGCGCCCCACTTTTGAGCGCCTCGGACGATCTTGGCCGGATGACCGTGTTCATGGTTCCGGTCGGGAAATGGTCGGACGGGACGGCTGCGGATCAGCACTGACAGCGAAGGACACCGCGCCAAGACCATCGCTCGGAGGTGCGGAGGTTCTCTCTGCGTGCTCCGCGTCTCCGCGTGAAACGCGTTCTGCCAATTCACTTCGCAACTTATCGGCGCGCCGCGCGATGACGGGCGACCTCCACAGTGATCGTACCGGCATTGCTATCGATCGAGCCGCACGAATTGGTGATGCGAGCCCAGAACTGCGTCGTCTGCGTCAGAACGGGGCTGGTGATCGTCTTCCCCGAACCGACTGGAGTCGACGTGTTTCCGCTCGGCCCCTGGAACCATGTGATCGTCGGAGCGGTACCGTTGGCGCCAACCGTCAGGGAAGCAGTGGTCCCGATGAGGGCAGTCTGATTCTGCGGCTGGTTGACGATCTGCGGCGCTGAGCACGGGACGATCGTCACCGTCACGACGGCGCTGTCTGCTGTATTGCTGCAGTTGTTCGTGACGCGGCACCAGTAGCTGGCCGTCTGCGCCGGATTCACGAGCAGAGGATTGCCTGCACCGATCTGTGAGCCGAGGCCGGGGCTCGTCCCCAGAAACCACAGGTAGGTAAACGAATTGCCGCCGCTCGTATTGATCGAGAGCTGAAAGCCGCCATTCACAGGAATCGCCTGCGGCGTCCCGAGAACAACGGTCGGACAGTTGGCCGGGTTCACGGTAATGGTAGCGGCGGCGCTGTCGGCGGCAGGCGCGCACTGGCCCGTGACGCGGACCCAGTAAGAGGTCGTGACCGCGGGGCCGACGCTGATCGTCGCGCCGGCGCCGTTTACCGGCGTGGAGGTGTTGCCACTCGAACCGGCGAACCACTGGTACGTGAGCGGAGGAGTGCCCGTTGCGGTCACCGAGAGAAACGCGGAGTTGCCGCTGGTGATCGTCGAACCGCCCGGCTGCTGGGCGATCGAAGGCGGCGTGCACGCCGGGCCGTTGCCGTAAACGATGCTGATGGCGCTGCTGTCCCAGGGTTGAAGCTGGCCGTTGAGACCGACGAGGAGGAGGTGATCCATGAGCGCCGCGTTGCTACAATCAAGACTGGGGTCAGTCGTGCACAAGGCATTTTGAGTACGGTTCTGATCCGAGTGACGGAACCCGAGCGTGTGCCCGACTTCGTGCGTGACCGTCGTATTGAACTGCTCTGACGAAAGTTGCGCCAGGGTGCAGGCCCCGAGGCCCTGATTCATGCTGACGTCGACCTCCACGGTGGTGCCGAATGTCTCGCCGTGAAATACGTGCGTGCCACCACCGAACAGAGCAGAGTGCATACCGCCCATGCCAAGAGCGCCGCCCTTGGTGCAACTGTAAGGTTGGAGACCGGCGCCAGTGAGGTTTTTCTCGAAAACGATGTTGTTGATACCGTCGAGCGCGTCCATGATGCCGTTGGGATTGGGGTTTGCGCTCGCCAGGACATAGTGGGCACCGCCACCATTCCAGGAGGCGAAGGCGGTGGCGATCTGCGACGCGCCATTGCCGAGAACGCCGGTCTCCGAATTCCCCCGATTCCAGCTCACGGTGCTCGGGAAGATGTTCCACCGCGCCCCCAACCCGGCGGAGAGATCGACGGTATAGGAGGCCGCCGTGAACGCCGCCGTGGTGATCGGATGAAGAGAGCCGGGTTCCGCTTTCACCGTTTCTGTTACACCGGCCAGAGGCAGCGTCGCAACGACATAGTCCTCTCCGACTTCCTCACCGCGTACGATGCCCCGAATGTAGTTGATGAATTGCTGCGCGGCACGGTGCGGCTCCTTGTGCGGCGTGCCGTCGAGGTCCCAACCGTTCACCTCGGACTCGTTGCGAATCACCAGCTCCCGCCCAGCGGCGTCCTTCGTGAAATGGAACGAGCCAAGTTCGAAGTCGTTGACGGTGTACTCGCCGTTCTCACGCTGGTAGAGGAAAAGCAATACGCGGTCGCCCACGATGAATGCCGGCACTCCTGGAATCACATACGCCTGGTCGTCCAGCACTCCGCCAGGCTCGTGGATCTGAAATAAGCTTTCGACACTTCCTTTGACCGTTTCTTCGAGAACGACGTCCGTGACGGTCTCGATCCCGAACTGGGGTGATCTTTCGACGTGCGATCGAAGCACGCGGCCGACGATGATGGCATTCGATCGCTCAACCTCGACGCGATCCGCCGGAACGACGTAGGTGACCGCGAACATCGGTGAGGCGACAGCAACTACGAAAACAAACGGGAGCGAGAGTCTGAGCGAGGAGCGCACCACGAGATCTCCATGTCATTGAATCTCTCTGAACATAGGCCCCCAGGCTGGCGGGGCGCGTAACGCAGGTCACATCGCGTCCGCGACAAGGTCAATCTCGACCACCAGTGCTCATCTTATTTCGCGCGAAGCGCTTTGGACTGCGGTGGCGCCAGCCACTGCTGTTGAACCACCCGAAATCAGGCCGGACCTCCACTCATTGCCGGTCTCACTCACGACGGGCGACCCTGCGCGACCCCCAATGCCGGTTCCTGAAGCCGCTGGCGCGCCAGTTTCACCGCCTCGCGCAACTTCGTCTCGAGCTGCTTCCAAGGCAGGAGAGTCGTCAAGTAACTGGCCAGATGGATGCCGCTCTTCTGCAGTTCGAGAAGCTCGACGTGTTCTTGCGACTTGCCTGCGCAGAGGATCATTCCCAACGGCTCGTCCTCGTCGCGCTCGCGTTCGTGTCGCTTCAGCCAGTTCAGATAGAGCTCCATCTGCCCCTTGTCTGCGGCTTCGAAGTCTCCGACTTTCAGCTCGACGGCCACCAGTCGCCGCAGCTTGCGGTGGTAGAAGAGGAGGTCGAGGTAGTAGTCGCGTCCGTCGATCTGCATCCGCTTCTGTCGTTCGACGAAACAGAAGCCGACGCCGATCTCAAGGATGAAGGCCTCGATCTCGCGCAGAATGGCCGCCTCCAGATCGTTCTCACCGAAAGTGTCCTTCAACCCGAGGAAGTCCAACACATACGGGTCGCGGAAGACGAGATCGGGCGAGAGTTTGTCCTCGTCGCGGAGCATCTTCAACTCCGCGGCGATCAGACTATCCGGCTTTTTCGAGAGCGCCGTTCGCTCGAAGAGCATCGATTGGATCCTTTCATGGAGTGTCCGAACGCTCCATTGCTCGACGCGGCACATCTCTGCATAGAACTCTCGCTTCAAGGGGTCATCGACATAGATGAGGCGGCGGAAATGCGACCAACTCAATTTTGCACACAGTGTGTGCAAAATGTTCCTGTCGGGAAACACCTCGGCACAGCGAACCATGTTGGCCAGATTCCGCTCCGTGTATCCGCCGCCGAACTCCGCAGTCAATTTTCCACTCAGTGAGTGGAAAATCTGTTCGCCGTAACCCGCCCGCTTCTCCTTCAGGATGTCGATTCGGATGCGCTGGCCGATCTGCCAGTACAGCAACACAAGCGCGGAGTTGACGCCCTGCGCGACCGTTTTCCGCGTCTGAAGGATCAGTTCCCGCACCTCGGACAGCAGTGCGGCTGGGCTGGCGGCGGTCCGCGACGGTTTGCGCGCGGAAGCAACAGCCACCGGCTGCTTGACGATTCTCGACCGCGACGTTCCGGCGGTCGTCTTCTTCTGGGCCATAACGCGCCCGAGGATCCCTCGGCACTGTCAAGATGGCCGAGGAATCCACGTGAGGTGGAGAAAAACGCCCGCCGACCTCCTCGGAATGGAAAATCGCGATACGAGCAGTGGAGCGCGGCGAATAGCGCGTCGAGGGCGGCTTAAGGCGTGTCCCCAATGCCGGCCCGAAGGTCTGGCCCATCGTCTCCGCGACCTTGCGAACACCCCCCGCCCAAGCGCTCCCGTTTCCTGCGGACGAAGATGGACCGACGTGATGATCCAGGCGGCAATGATCGGCTCTGGAACTATGCGCGGGACTTACTGCACGAGACCGGTTGCTTGGTACTCGGATCCGCCGGACGATGTCGTCAACGATTTCTTCACAATCTCTCGGCGCGTCCTACCCGCCGCCTCACTGACTCATCGCGCTCGTCTTCTTCGATGCCGTCGACGATGGCGCGGATTTCCTTTTCGATTCGAGGGAGAACGACTCTCTGCAGCGCGTTGACGAGTTTCGTCGTCTTTCGCATGGCCGCCGAGAGGCGCATGACGGCGATCTCTTCCTGCGCAAGCGCTACGAGATGCGGAACGAGATCGGTGAAGGCTGCGCCGCACTCGTCGAGCGATTCCGTGGTTGCGGCGGCGCCGTAAAACGCGCGGTATGGTTCAACCGTTGCGCGGAGTTGCGGGATGCGCACGCCCATGACCGAGGTGTCGCGGCGAGCAATGATCTGCCGGACCGGTTGAGCGAGTGCCACGGCTTCAACGCCGCGCATGCCGAGCTCCACGCGGGCGACGCGAAGGCGCAGTTGGGCCTCAGCATACTTCGCGGCGACGACGGCGCGGAGATCGTTGCGCAGCCGCTCGCGGCGTGCGATCTCCCGCAGCAGCACTTCGCGTTTTCGATCGAGCAGCTCCGCGCTGTGCCGCGCCGCGGAACGGTCCCGGCGAAGCTCGAAGAGACGCGATCGGGTCGCCGCCCCGATCATGACGCGAAGTACTTCTCCAGAATTGGCGCGCGAACGCGGATCATCTCGGCGCGTGGCAATTCACGCAGCACGCTCCAGGCGCGATCCAGAGTCTGCGCAATCGTCCGCGATTCATCGCCGGCCTGCGCGAGCAACTCCCGTTCGAAGCGTTCTCCGAATCGGAGATACGTTCGTTCGATCTCCGTCAACTCCTCAACGCCGATGATCGACGCCAGCCCGCGCGCGCGCTGCACGTGCGCAACCGCCGCGTAGAGTTGCTTCGCCACGTCCGAATGATCGTCGCGTGTACGGCCTTCGCCGATGCCATCCGACATCAATCGTGACAAGGACGACAGAACCGCGACCGGCGGATAGACGCCGCGCCGTGCAATCTCGCGATCGAGCACGATCTGTCCCTCGGTGACGTAACCGGTGAGATCAGGAATGGGATGCGTGAGATCGCCCGACGGCAACGTGACGATCGGGATCTGCGTGATCGATCCGGGCCGGCCGGCGATCCGCCCGGCGCGTTCGAAGAGCGAGGCGAGATCGCTGTAGAGATAACCCGGGTACCCTTTCCGGCTCGGCACCTCCCCTCGGGCCGCAGAGATCTCACGCAGCGCCTCGCCGTAGTTGGTGATGTCGTGAAGAACGACAAGAACGTGATAGCCAGCGTCAAAGGCGAGATACTCGGCCGCGGTCAATGCCAGGCGCGGCGTGATGAGACGCTCAGCGGCCGGATCGTCGGCGAGGTTGAGAAATGCGACGAGACGTCCGCGCGCGCCGCTGGCCTGCAGGCCGGTGAGATAACGCTCGGCCGTGTCGCGTGGCAGACCAAGCGCCGCGAACACCACTGCAAATCTTTCCACGCCCGGCGCGCGCGCCTGCCGGATAATTTGCATCGCCAGATCGTCGTGGGCGAGTCCGCTCTCGGTGAAGATCGGAATCTTCTGTCCGAGGACGATGCTGTTCAACGCGTCGATCGAAGAGATCCCGGTCTCCAGGAAGTCACGCGGATACGCGCGGCGGCACGGATTGATGGGCGACCCGTTGATCGTGCGGCGTTCCTCACATGCCGGCGGCGGCAATCCGTCGCGCGGACGTCCAAGCCCATCGAACACACGCCCGAGCAGTTCCAGACCGACGCTGAATCGCATCGGCCGGCCGTGGAAGCGAACCCGCGATGCGTCGAGTTGCAAGCCATCCGTCACGCCGAAGACTTCGACGATGGCGCCCTTTTCCGTCGTCGACAAAACGCGCCCGGGACGCGTCTCGCCATCCGATCCGACGAGATCGACAAATTCGTGAAAGGCAATGCCTGACACGCCTTCGACAAAGGCAAGCGGACCCCGCAACTCGGCCAAACCGCGGCGCTCCAGACCGGCGGTGGTCATGACGGCGGCTCCGTCTTCATCCGCTGCAGCGCCGCGAAGTCGGTCGAGACCGGCGCTCCTTTGCCGATCTGCTCGAGACCTTCGCTTCGTGCGCGCATGAACGTCTCCAGCAACGTCATCTGCCGGGCCGGCGCGCAGCACGCATCGCTTGCGTCATACGCGTCCTGCTGAAGAAAACCCTCCTGAAACGCGCTGGAGAGCTGCAGCAGGTATCGCTCGCGCTCGGGGAGGCTGTCGACGCCGACGAGGCGCGCGGTCTCCTCGATCAGCGATGCCTCCTCGAGAAATCGCAGCGCGCCATCGCGCGTCGCGGCCCACTCTGGCGACACGTTCTCCGACCACCAGCTCGTCACACCCGGCGGAACTTCGCTGTACGACGACCGTGTGCTCACGGCGGGAAAGACGCGTGCGCCGGCGAGCTGGCGGTCGAGCGTCCAGAACGTGCGCACGAATCGCGCGGCGTGCCGCGTCACCGGCTCAGTGAGGTCGCCGGCTGGCGGAGAAATAGCGCCGATGATCGTCAGCGATCCATGCCCGCCGGAGAGCGTGACCACGCTGCCGGCGCGCTCGAAGAATGCGGCGAGCGCGCTGGAAAGATACGGCGGATAGCCTTCCTCAGCTGGCATTTCGCCGAGTCGTCCCGAGATTTCGCGCAACGCTTCAGCCCATCGTGAAAGCGAGTCCGCGAGGAGAAGGACGTCGTAGCCGAGGTCGCGGTAGTACTCGCCGATCGTGACTCCGGTAAAGAGCGATGCCTCCCGCGCTGACACCGGCATGTTCGACGTGTTGGCGATGAGGATGCTGCGCTCCGCGAGCAGACGCTTCGTGCGGGGATCGACGAGGCGCGGCAGTTCGTCGATGAGCTGGGTGATCTCGTTTCCGCGCTCGCCACATCCGACGAAGATGATCACATCCGCTTCGGCCCAGCGACAGAGCTGATGTTGTGTGACGGTTTTTCCGGTGCCGAAGCCGCCCGGCATGGCTGCGGTTCCGCCGCGCACCAGCGGGAAAAAGGTGTCGAGCACGCGCTGTCCGGTGATCAGTGGCGCGTCTGGCACAAGGTGCTCGCGTACTGGGCGGCGCACACGCGCGCGCCACTTCTGCAACATGGTCAGCTCGCGGCCATCATCGAGTCGCGCGATGGCGTCCATGATCCGGCGCGGTCCCGCTGACGCAATCCAGGCGAGCTTTCCACTAATCCCGGGAGGAACGGCGATCGGGTGCGCGAGCACGGGCGTTTCGAGCACTCGCCCGAGCACATCGCCTTCATGCACCTCTCGTCCGGCTTCGACTTCGGGGATGAAATCCCACAATTTCTCGCGATCGAGCGAGGGCATCTGCGCGCCGCGTCCAATGAAGTCGCCCTCGGCATCGGCGAGGCTCCGCAGTGGACGCTGCATACCATCGAAGATGCCACCAAGAAGGCCCGGCCCGAGCTCGATCGAGAGCGGATCGCCGGTTGCGAATAGTGGATCGCCCGGCGCGACACCTTCGGTTTCTTCGTAGACTTGAATCGTCGCTTCAGCGCGATCGAGGGCGATGACTTCGCCGATGAGCCGCTCAGTCCCGACGAGCACGACTTCCCGCAACGCGAGCGGTACGTTCGCGCGGGCGCGCACAACCCAGCCGGAGATTTCTGTGATGCGGCCCGCGATATCGCTCATCGCGTGTACATCCCGCTCAGCGCGTTGCGCCACTCCGGCTCCTGGCGGCGCGCCCGCGCCTCGAAGCTGTTGTCGAATGAGACGTCGCCAATCGTGACGATGCAGCCGCCGGCGATCGGTGCGGTGGTGACTTTGATGTCGTCAGAAACATCGACGAGAGTGCGATCGGCGGTGCAGACGGCAACTTCGCACGTCCCGCGCGGAAATCGCGACACCGCCTCACGAATGAGCGCGTTGAGCTGTTCGCGGCGCGTGGCCGGCGGGCCGCTCGACCATTTCGTCCGCGCCGCTGCGGACACGCGCTGAATCCATTTCTCCCGCTGTTCGATGACGGCGCGCCGCCCATCCCACTCCTGCTTTGCCATTCGCTCTTCATTCATTCGCCGTGCGGCACTCAGCCGCTCTTCACGATCGGCGATCCCGACGTTTGCGGCTGCGGCGTCCGAACGGATCGACGCCAACTCGACCGCAGTCGCGGCGTCGATGCGCTCGGCTTCCGCATCCGCTTCTTCGTGGATCGCGGCAATGATCGAGGCGGGACTGCCGAGCGTCTGCATTACATCCTCGCCGGGAGGGCGACGATCAGGTTGCCGGGCGATGGCGCGCGCGCAAAGTCGGCCGACATGATGACCAGTACGCCGGCGTCCACGCGAGTGAGCGCGGCGTCAGCCTCTTCGCGCGTCGCGCAAATGACGCCGTCGATTCCCGCCAGCGCGAATCCAACGACGTCTTCAGGCGAGCCGATTACGAACGGTTTCATCCAAGCCGCCCGAGGATCATGATGGCGATGATCAATCCATAGATGGCGATGCCTTCGGCCAGACCGACGAAGATCAGCGCGCGGCCAGCCGTCTCCGGCTTCTCCGCAATCGCTCCCATCGCTGCGGCGCCCACGACCGCCACCGCATACGCCGCTCCGAGTGCGGCGAGGCCCGCGGCGATCGCCGCCGCGACAAATCCCCATCGCACCACCTCCGGCGGAACCGGAGCTGCCACGCGCGCCGCTTCCGGTGCGGCGAACAGCGGAACGACAACAAGCGCGGCGACGACCGGCACAATCGCCGCGATCGTCCACAGTAGTTTCTTACGCATGACGTTCACTCCCTGGCCGCAGCGTCAGTGGGGCGTACCGTTCGCCGCCGCCGCGGAAGAACTTCCCGAAAAACTCGTAGTACTCGAGACGAAGGACCTGCACGGACACGGTCAAGCCTTCCAGCAGAATCACCAGCACGTTGCCGGCGACGTGAACGACGATCGACAGCACGCCGCCGAAGCGCATCGCCGCGATCGTGTCCGCCAGCGCGAAGATGGCGATGAACACGCCGGCGTGTACGGCCGCAAACGCGGCGATGCGGACGAAGGAGATCGTGTTCGCGAAAAACGAGAACAGCGTATCGACCAGCTCGACCGACGACTCCAGCGCGCGCAGCCACCAAGGCGTCGCGCGCACAGCGGGACGCGGCCTGCTCTCACCATCGCGACCGAGCCATTTCATCAACGGACCGGCCCCGGCGATGACGACGATCGCGCCAATTCCGACGTACGCGATCACACTGCCCGGAATGCGCACCGTTGCCGGCACGAACGCGCGCGCCAGGAGCACCAGAATGATCCAGTACAGCATCGCCCACGTGGCACCGCGCGGTCCGTACAACGCCTCGCGCATGTCGCCGCTGCGCCAGCGATTGATGATGTTGAGCACGAGCCCCGCGGTCACGACGAACACGCCGAAGGCGACCGCGATCATCATGAACCGCGGCAGATCGCGAATCGGCTCCAGCCACAGCGCCGGCATCAGGCCGCGAATGCCGAA
>DATLVW010000030.1:0-4466 GCA_035577085.1 Thermoanaerobaculia bacterium | reverse complement strand
GGGCTTTGGGACATGCACGTCCATCTGATGATCGACGGGCATGCCGACTACGCGCACTGGTTCAAGAAGTATCCGTCGATGTATCGCAAGGTGATCATGCCGGCCTCGGCGCATCAGTTGTTGATGGCAGGGGTGACGAGTGCGCGCGATCTCGGTGCGCCGCTGGACGACATCCTTGCTGTCCGTGATGCCATCAACCGCGGCGAGATTCCCGGTCCGACGATGTATGTCGCGGGTCCCTTCATCCAGCACGAGCCGTATCCGGGAGAGGAAGATTCGCGCTGGGGTGTGAAGGGTGCGGAGGACGCGCGGGCGAAGGTTCGCCGCATTGCCGAGGCGGGCGTCAACGAAGTGAAGATGATCGATCAGGATCTGATGACGATGGATGAGGTCAGGGCCATCGTCGATGAGGCGCACAAACACGGCTTGACCGTCGTTGCGCATGCGCATCGTCCCGAGGAGATCCGGCGCGGTCTGGCCGCGGGTGTGGACTGCTTCGAGCACACCGGACTGGCAACTGCCCCCGAGTATCCGCCGGACATCATGGAGAAGCTGCGCGAGCGCACCGCAAAGATGAGTCTCGGCCCGCTCTTCTGGACGCCGACGGTGGAAGGTCTCTGGAATTACGAATCGCTGCGCGACAATCCCGAGCCCCTCGACTCCGACTCCTGGCACCTCGGATTGCCGGACGAAGTCGTCGACGACATCCGTCAATCGCTGAAGCATCCTGGTCAGCTTCCGTATTACCAGATCACGCCGCAGCGCCGGCCGACGCTGAAGCGCAAGATCGAGCAGCTTCGCAGTGCAGGCGTTGTGCTGCTGGTCGGTACGGACAGCGGGATCCCGATGAATTTTCATTCGCAATCGACATGGAACGAGCTAGACGTCTGGGTCCGCAAGATCGGAATCCCGGCGATGGACGCGATCCGCAGCGCGACCTACTGGCCATCGGTGCTCATGAAAGTGTCGAAGGACGTGGGGACGGTCAGTGAAGGGAAGTTCGCCGACATCATCGCGGTGAAGGGCGACGTGCTCGAGCACATCGATCTGCTTTCGCGCGTCGACCTGGTGATGAAGCACGGGAAGCGGATGAAGTGATCGGGGGTACTCGACGGTTCCGCGAGCCGATGCTGACGAACGTGAGTTCCGAATCCTGCCGGGATCTGCGACACTCCTGAGGCGTCTTCTAATCGGAGGGCCGAAAAATGAAAGTAAAAGTCGTGATTCACGAAGAAGCAGAAGGCGGCTATTGGGCCGAAGTTCCAGCCATTCCCGGCTGCGCAACGCAGGGAGAGACTTTCGAGGAACTTCTTCAGAACCTTTACGAGGCTGTCGAAGGATGTCTGTCCGTGGACCTCGATCATCCGTCTGACGAGAAGTCTGCTCGAATCATCGAGATCGCCGTTTGAAGCAGATCTCGGGGAAAGACCTCTGCCGCATTGTGGAGCGCCATGGCTGGATGCTGCTTCGAGTCCATGGCAGTCACCATATCTACGGCCGCGGCGGATCGATCGTGAGACTTTCGATCCCAGTGCACGGAAACTCGTCTGTCAAGCCGGGCCTGCTGCGCCATCTGGCAAAGCTGGCCGAGATCCCTGAGGACGAACTGTAGCGAGGGAGCGTCCATGAAACCTCAGAGCGAGAGCCTCGATCGTTGGTGTGAGACTCCTTCCGCCTCCGCTTTATCATTGGGAAACCTATGGCGGGAACCTCTTGGCGTTCAGGAGCAAGTCGCTTTCGGCTCGAAAGCTGGGATGCGCTCACGGACGCGCTTTCCGTGCACATCCAGCACCTCAAAGAGGGCGGCTTCCGCTACATCGTCGTTTCGGATTCGACTTGGTATGTGCAGCTCGCATCGCTCGGCGACGGGAGTATTCATAGCGAGGCGAGTCATCGCGACAAGGAAGGTACTGAGCGACTGAGCCCATCAGTCTGCACGCGGTTGCTGCGGTTGGGATGGCTCAGATCGGAAGCGCCGGCTCAGGGAGCGACGCGGCGGGCCAGGGCGTTCCTGCGGCGATGGCCGCGCACGACAACGAGCGGCGAGATCGCCGAAGGGTCGGTCAAGACGTTGCGCGATGTCTTCGGGATCGCGTCGCCCGCGTCGCTCACGATACGGCGCTCTGAGTTTTCCGAGCGTTCCGTTCCGACGATCAAGAAGTCCGGCGAATGGGTGTCGCCGGGAAACCGCGCCCAACCGCCGAAGAACCCCAACCTGCATCTGCCGGCCGGATCGATTGTCAGGAACGCGCACAGCGGCCGCCAATATCGCGTAGAAAACCTCCTCGGCAGCGGCGGCTTCGGCGCTGCGTATCGCGCGACGCAAGTGAGCGGGTCCCGATTGTCGGGCGGCTGTGTTCTGAAGATCGCCACCGATCCGCAGGGCTGGCACCGTGAAGCGTATTTCGGCGAGCTGTTGCGAGGGGAGCCGGGCATCGTCAGCGTGTACGAGACGTTTGCATGGGTGCCGCAGGGCGAACATCGAAGGCCGCTCTACTGTCTCGTGTCGGAGCTTGCGGAAGGCGGCGATCTCGCTCGTCACCTCCGCGAACGTCCCGTGCCTTGGACGGAATCGAGAGCGCGGCGTGAGATCACGCGTCTGGCGCGTGCCGTCAAGTTGCTTCATGCGTCCGGTGCGGTCCATCGCGACATCACTCCCGGAAACGTGCTGGTCACGCCCGGCGGAGTGTTGAAGCTCGGCGATTTCGGCATCGCTCTTCATCGTGCCGGCAGCAGAAATGTCGCCGCCGATGCCTTTGCACCCCGCTTTGCGCCGCTGCCCATCAGAGGTCGGGAGACTGTTTCGTGGAAACCGGCGGACGATGTTTACCAACTCGGCCAACTGTTCGCGTTCATGCTCATCGGCCGTGCTCATGCGACCGTGACTCCCCGCGACGTGAAGACGCTTTCGTGCAGCGCGGAGGTGAAGGCGGTGATCCAGCGTTGCATCGGCGAGCGGAGAAGACGCTTCGCCAACGCGGAGGAGATGCTGGGCGCGTTGGGTAGCGCGAACGTTCCGGCGCCGCGGCAACGAGTCGTGCGCTCCTTGCTCGGCAAGCGCGTCGTCTTCACCGGAACCATGGACATCCTCAGAGCGAAAGCAAAGAGGCTGGTGAAGAAGGCAGGGGGGACGGTCGAGAACAACATCAGCCGCGCGACCGACATCGTCGTGGTCGGCCAGCATTCGCCCAATTGGAAAGCGGACAAGAAGGGACGAAAGCTCCTCGACGTCGATCGTGAGCGCGAGCTTGGTCACGACATCGCGGTGATCTCGGAGCGAAGATTCCGGAATCTCGTTGGGTTGGGATAATCAAGTTCGCGTCGAATCGAACCGCGAGTTGAAAGCGGTGGCTGGCGCCACCGCAGTACCTCTTGTACGTCACATTCACGCCCATGTCGTCGAGCCCTTTCGGGTTCTCGGCGAGTTTCTGGAACTTTGCGAGCGTTTGACACATTGGGTATAATTCAGGAACAGTGTACAAAACAGGAATTCGCGTGGCATTCACGATGCCTCGCGTCGCGCTTCTCGCAATTCTGCTCGCTGCGTTACCAGCATCATTGAGTGCTTTGTGCCATCAGCCTCCGGTACCGAAAATCGACTGGGTCGGGACGCTGACGGGCTGTTCTCCGGGCACCGGCCCATGCGCGGCGTATGAGCCGATCAATTTCTTCGCCAAAACCGCGGACGGCAGTTCGTTCGAAGCGTGCGACCACTTCGATTGGGACTTTGGGGACGGTAGTCCGCACTCCTCGCTGCAGAATCCCACGCACATCTTTGCGTTCCCGGGGAGCTTCCCCGTTTCCCTGTTGATCACCAACGACACGGGACTCTTTGAAAGCGATGCGCGCTTTGTGATCGTGGCGGCCACCGTCTTGCCAGCCATCGTCGAGTTTAAGGCGACTCCGAATCAAGTGACGCCGGGACAAACCACTGTTTTCAGCTGGAACACAGCGAACACGACCAGGGGCGTCCGCATCGAGAACGTACATTCATCCTCCGTACCGGCGGTGCTCCTGGTGACGATTCAACAGTCCATTGGAACGTACTCGTTCATCCCGAATGCGACGATGGCTTACACGCTCACGGCTTTCGGCGATGCGGCGCAGATCACGTCACCGGCGCCGATCACGGTCGAGGTTGTTGGCGCGTCGAGAGGGCGTGCGGTGCGGCATTGATCAGAACGATTGTTGCGATCCTGACGGTGTTGCCGGCGGCCTTTGCTGCGCGCGCGCAGTCGTCCGCGGAGGTGAACGCCGGGATTCAATACAACTTCTCCAGTCCGGGTGCGCGCAGTCTGGGCCGGGCGGGAGCATTCATCGCCGACGCGAGCGACGCCACCGCCGCGTACGCCAATCCGGCCGGATTGGTCAATCTTCCGACGCGCGAGATGTCGATCGAGGGACGCGCTTCCGAGTTCGTCAACGCGTACAGCGCTAGCGGTCATGCGTTTGGTCCGCCGAGTGGT
>DATLVW010000029.1:0-14554 GCA_035577085.1 Thermoanaerobaculia bacterium | reverse complement strand
ACCACAGAGACACAGAGGACACAGAGACCTCTGTGAACTCTGTGTCTCTGTGGTGGTAATTACACTCCACGAACCGCTGCTAGAATCGCGTTCCGCCTGACTTTCCCCGCACGAATAGGAGCCATCATGAACATCACGAATCTACGAATCGCCGCTTGGCGCGTTGCCCTTTGCGGCGCGTTTCTCTTCGCCGCTCAAACCCTTTACGCCGCCGACCCCACCTACACGGTGTCGATGCAGGCACTGCCGGGCGCCAGCGACGCCGGCATCGGGATGGACTACATCATCTTTGATCCGGCGACGCGCTCCGTGTGGGTTCCCGCGGGGAACACCGGCGCCGTTGACGTCGTCGATCCGGCCACCGGGAAGGTGCGTCAGATCACCGGCTTTCCGACGGCTGAGATGGGTACCGGCGATCGCAAGCGGGTCGTTGGCCCCAGCTCCGTGACGATCGGCGACGGCACGATCTACATCGGCAATCGCGGCGACTCCACCGTTTGCGCCGTAAACCCGAAGACGCTCGTTCGCGGCACCTGCCACAAGGTCGACTCGATGCCTGACGGACTTGCCTACGTCGCGGGCATGAAGGAAGTGTGGGTGACGACGCCGCGCGACAAGTCGATCCGCATCCTTGATGCGGCAACACTGAATGAAAAAGCGAAACTGACCTTCGAGGGCAACCCGGAAGGCTTCGCGGTCGACGGCAAGCGCGGCCGCTTCTACACGAACATGGAAGACAAAGACGTGACGCTGGCGATCGATCTGGGAACGCACAAGACAGTTGCCACTTGGAAATCGACGTGTGGCGCCGACGGTCCTCACGGATTGCGCGTCGATGAGAAGGCGGGACATCTCTTCATCGCCTGCAGCGCGCGCACCGAGGTGATGGATGTGGGGCATGACGGGGCGGTGCTCTCATCGATCGATACCGGAGACGGCGCCGACGACCTCGATTACGCATCCGCCACGCACATGGTCTATATCGGCGCGGCGAAAGCAGGGTTGCTCACGGTCGCACACGCCGACGCCAAGTGGATCTTGTCGATCGTGGCCAAGGTACCGGTGCACACGGGCGCGCGCAATCCGGCGGTCACGAGCGACGGCACGGTCTACCTGGCGCATTCAGGACTGGGAAAACTGAGCGATCTGGTGGTGGCGACGCCGAAGAAATAGGATCACACGAAGAACGAAATGCAACGGCGCATGTTGAAAACGATCGTTTCCTCCAAGGGCAGAATCGTGCTGCCAGCCGCGCTGCGTAAGCAGGACGGCATCGTGCCGGGAGATGAGTTCATCGTCGAACGGCTCGATCGCGGCCAATACCGTTTGGTGCGCCGCGCACGAAAGCCGAACGAAGGTGTCCTCGATTGGCTGCTCGCCTGCCCGGAGAAGGGATTCTTCGTTCCCATCGAAACCGAATCGACCGACACGCTGTGAGATTTCTGGTTGACGAGGACTTCTCGCAGGAGACGTTTGCGTTCCCAGGTCGGCAGCGTTTTGATCTCCTTCAGAAGCTGAGCCAAGCTCATGGCATTCACGGTACCTCCCCGCCCACAGGCAACAGACCGATGACATCATCTCCACCTGCGACCGCCAGCGCCCGATCGAAGGTGACTACCTGCCCGCCGTTTTGCCGTGCCAAACCGAGCAGATAACGGTCCGTTACGTGCTTCGCGGTGCCCGCTGATCGAACCTCGGGTACTACTGCAGGCGACACTGTTTCCGGCCACCAAACGTAGCCGCGGTTCGAGATCGTCAACATGAGCAAGCGATCCGCGGTCGCTTCCGGAGGCCACAGGCCGCCCGGGAGTTGCGCACAGACTCTAATCGCGCCCAGCTCGGTTATTACACACGTTGCCCATCCTGCGATGGCAGCCTCATTCGAGAACCACTTCATCGCTGCGGCGTGATGTTCATGTTCAGGTATGAACAGCGCAACGAGGACGTTCACGTCGAGGAGACGGGCCACGGGGCGGGCCTATCCCCCGTCCCCGTTTGCGATTCGATCAACATCTTCGACGGTTAGCGGAGGGGCACCGGGTCGCGGCGGGAACACCGGAACGCCTCGATCAAACCGTATGTCGGCATCCGCAACACGTCGAAGAAATGCTTGAACGAAATCATCGACACCTTGTCCTGTCTGGTTGGCAAGCTCTGCGAGACGGGCTTTTAAGGTGACATCCAGTGTGATCGTGGCGGTCGGCATCGCTAAACCTCAAATTGTCTTCCGCTATCGTCGCACAAACGAGCGACAAGATCCCCCCTCGTTGACGGCAATCATTCCCGGGAGCGATAGTTGCAGCCTCAAGCAACGAAGGAGGACAACCCCATGGCCACAAAGAAAACGGGCAAAACCAAGAAGCCCTCTGCGAAGGCGAAGAGCGCGAAGCGCGTCGCCAAACCCGCCGCGAAAAAAGCGGCGAAGAAGAGCGCTGCGAAGACGGCGAGCGCGAAGAAGGATAGCGGCGGTCTCCGTCTCCTCTCCGCGAGTCCCAGCTTCACCGTCAACGACATCAACAAGAGTCTGGCCTGGTATCGCGACGTCCTCGGCTTCACCGTCGGCGACCGATGGGAGATGGATGGAGTGCTGCGCGGCGTCGAGCTCTCCGCGGGCGATGTGCTGTTCATGATCGGACAGGACGATTGGCAGAAAGGACGCGACCGTGTCAAAGGCGTCGGAGTGCGCCTGTATTGCGAAACGGATCAGGACATCGACAAGATCGCAGCACGAATCAAGGCCGCCGGCGGAACGCTGGCGCAGGAGCCGACGGATCAATCGTGGGGCTACCGCGAAATCTCCCTGGACGATCCCGACGGATACAAGCTCACGATCGGGAAAGCGCTGAAGAAGAAGCGGTAGTCGCAAATCCGTTTCACGATCAAACTTCGCGCAGGGAGCCTCCCGTCACCGGAAAGCATCAGACCAAGTAACCACAGCGATTCGTAACCGTTCTTTCTCAGGCTGACGGCGGTGCGAAATCAGGAGTAGGCGCGATTCATGTACGATCGACGCACTTATGGCACCTGACAAGAACGACAAGATCCCGACGTCATCGATCGTGATGAAAGCGATCGACGCGAAAACCTTCAGCGAGCTGGAGGCCTTCGTCAAAGATCTCGAAGCGCGTCCCACCGACCGCCTGCTGCGCGACCTTCCCGATCTCGTGGCGCTGTCGGAATCGAAGGCGTCGATCATTGCCTACGTGCTGGCGACCAAGTTCCGCCACGCGGACGAGGATGGCCGCCACACGATTCGGGAGAGTGTGGCCGGAACACTGGAGCGCCTTCCGCCAGGTGAGGAGCGCGAACGCGTCTCGCACGTCCTCGATCGTCTTCACGGTCTCCAGAACGCCCCTCGTGTAACCGACTTCGAGTGATGGGAGTACGCGTCTCGCGCCGATAACCTTTCCCGTTCCCGATCGTTCAAGCAGGCATGATGCTGAACGTCATCGCCGCCTTCGTTCTCACGTTCACCGCGATCGATCTTCACGATCCCGCAGTCCGTGGCGTGCTCACCGAACTGTTGCGCAATGCTCGCTACGGTTGCGTGAACACCGAAGAAGCCGCGTTCCTGATCCGCGACGCGCACGGCGCCACGTTCTTTCTTCGCTGGCGGGCGAACGGAGAGCTGAACCGCGCTTCCTGGCGTGGTCCGATTCCCGCCGGCACTGTCGCCATCGTCCATACCCATCCGAACTGGCTGCCGCTGCCGTCGAACATCGATGCCCGCGTGGCGCGCGAGACATCGTTGCCGGTCTACGTCGTGACGCTCACGCGCATCGCGCGAACGGATGGCGGGAAGCCGGTGCTCGTCGTGCGCGGCGATTGGAGCGGAAGCTAACCTCGGCCAAAAAAATGAACCACAGAGACACAAAGGACACGGGGTGAAGCCATCCTTTGCGTCTTTGTGGCAGTCGTTCGCTACTTCGCCGCTCCGTCGAATGCCACCGCCCCGCTCCCCGGCTCGAGCCGTTGCGTGGCCACGGGAGCGAAGTTGCGAAGCGATGGATCCATGAGCGGCGGAAGCGGAAGCGACTGCTGGAGCCGCTGCGCACCCGGCGGCCCTCGCAGAATGTCGATCGGGCCGCTCTCGGCGAGGCCGGGGATGAGCAACGGTCCCCCTCCCTTGACTAGCGGCGCGGTTCCTCGGAGCGCAAGATGCTGCGCCAGCGCCGGCTGCGGAACACGCAGTCCGCCGATGGCCACACCGATCGGCGTCAGCAGCCGGGGCGGCATGTTGTAGATCGTGACCTCGACATCACGCTGCGGCGCGGCGTCGGGAAACTTGACCTGCAGCGGCGTCGCTTTCTCGACCGGCGGAGCACGCAGGATCCACAGCGGATGCGAGGCCGAGACGACCGTCATGGTCTCGTCGCGATAGTGCGTCTGCTCGAAATGGAACGTTCCGTCGGGAGCGAGCTCGGCGCGCTCCATCTCCGCGCCCGTCGATGAGAACCAGAAGATAATTCCGTTTGCGAAGGGACGGGAGGAGATGACCCTCGCTTCCGACCCGCCGAGGGGAACGAGATCGACGTCGATCTCCTTTTTCTCGCTCTTCGTCATCGAGAACGGATCGAGCTCCTTCTTCTTGTAGCCGGGGCAGCTCACGGTGAGAAGCAGCTTGCGCTCCGGCAGTCCCTTGATCACGAACTGTCCCGCGACTTGCTTGCCCCGTTCATCGCCCTCATCGCTCTGGCTGACCTCGCGAGTGAGCAGAGGAAATCGTCCCTGGAGCGACATGACGACGTACTTGAGCGTTGCCGGAGGCAGCGGCCTTTGTGTGAACGTGTCGACGACCGTGACGGTGAGCGTGTTATCGGGAATATCGATGTCGAACCGCGTTCGCGCCCAGACATTCATTTCCCGGTCGGTGATGACATATGCCCGCTTGCCGCTGCAGGTCACGACGTCGATCTTCGCATCCGAGCGAAACCCCTCCTTGACCACGCCGCGATACTCCCCGGTATCGCGCGGCGCGAATCCGACGCCGTCGTGCGGAAAAAGGATGCGGGCGTCTTCGTGCAGCGGTTCACCGCCGCGCGTGAGACTGCCGTACGCTTCGAAATACTTGGCCT
The DNA here is from genome assembly GCA_035577085.1 of Thermoanaerobaculia bacterium. Taxonomy (GTDB): domain Bacteria; phylum Acidobacteriota; class Thermoanaerobaculia; order Gp7-AA8; family Gp7-AA8; genus JADGNZ01. Next base: position 9,479 of record DATLVW010000029.1, on the reverse strand, counting down.
GCAACGGCGCCATGGGCCGCTGCTGCAGCGGCGGCACATCCTCCATGACATCGAACGGAGGCAGCCGGCCGAAACGCAGCTCGGCGCGGTACATACCGGGCGGAACCTCGTCGACCCGGACCGATCCGTAGGACAAGTCGTTGCGAAGCGTTTCTTTGCGAATGACGGAACACGTTGCCGGGTCCAGTGACTTGCCCGGCTTTGGTTCCGGACACGCGGCGATGGTGAGCTCTAATGACGGAGCCTCCTTCGGCGTCTCGCACGAACCGAGTGAGCGATCGAGCGCGGCGAGATCGCCGGACGTGCTCCAGTTGACGATGATCGTCGTCGACGCACGGGCGGCGATCGGTTCGCGCAGCAGCGTCACCGGCTTCGGTTCGACGCGGAGCGAGCGCCGGAACGGAAGCCACCCCCGCCCATCGAGCCGAAGATCGGCGCTCCCCGCGGATAGGCCGCGAAACAGAACGAACGCGCCGTTCAACGCGTCCTGGACGGGTAGCGAGGCGGCGACGACTTCCTTGCCCGTGGCGGTGATTCCGATGTGCGGCAGTTGGACGCCACGCGCCGTCTTGATCGCGGCACGGTCAGCTTCGGAAACGTGAATCCAGCCGAGAACGGCGGGCGCGTCGTTGATAGCGCGCGCATCGACAACGCGCTCGATCCCAGGCTCGAGCGACGCTATGGGGACGATAGCGACAGGGGCTGCCTTCACGATGACGATGAGCCAGAGCTCCTCACCTGCCGGAACCGTCGTCCGCTCCGACGCGGGGAATGCGATGGCATGTTTCGGCGCGTACAGCACGCCCCTCGCTTCCGCCGGAAGTTGCACCACGACCGTCGCCGCGGGAACGAGTGAAAGCGCCAGATTCGCAGGCGCGCTGTTGCCGTCAACGAGCATCGGTTCAACTGACACCATCCCCTTCGCCCGCGCAAAGACGTTCCAGAGCCCGGGCGGAAAGGTCAGCGCCGCATCCGTCGCCACGCAGGTAACCGCCTGCGCGCTCAACCAACGCTCGATCGGTTTCTCCCGATCACGCGCCTGAAATCGACAGACCTCCGCCCCCTCGGAGGCCCCTGTCAGCGTGACGTGCGTATCGGCAGCAAGTGTCGACGAAGAGAGGACGAGAAGTGCGAGAACGGTCCAGCGCATGTACTTTTGACGAAAGCGAGGTGCCTATGGTTTCCCGTTTGCGCCATATCTGACCGCCGGACTCCCCGCAGGGTAGAACATACCAAGCAACCGCATCTCGCCCTCGCCTCGGTTCTCGACGCAATGCACCTGACCGTGCGGGAGGAAGATGCACGAGCCGGTCTCGATCGGCGTATTCGACGTGCCTGCCCACATGACACCGGTGCCCTCGAGGATCACGATCACCTCTTCGTACAGATGGTAGTGATCCGGCGAACGGCCGGGCGGAATGCCACCGACGAACTGCGTGACTTGGATGCTGCCGTCGCCGGCGTTGATGATTTCGCGATACCAGCGATCTCCCGTGCGCTCAACGGGGCGATCGCGCATCGCCACAACCAGCGCGCCCCCGTAGCGCCGGCGGCCCGCCGGCTGTCCCGCCGCCGGCCCGGCGGCGATTTGACCACCGTCAACATCCGGACACTGCGAGCTGACAAGAGTCAGCGTCTCGCCAGCCACAATATCTAATGATGCAGACGGCGGCAGGTAAATGCCACTGTCGACCGAGATCGCCGAATCACCCGCAGCTCCCGAACCAGCGATGACGTAAAGCACCTCATCCGCCACCTCGTTCCGCAGCGTCGCCCTCTCACCTGCCGGCAACTCCAGCACGCGCAGCGAGATCGCCTTCGCGCCCGCCTCGCGGCCGAAATGTTTCCAGATGCGAAGAGCGCCGTCGACGACCGGCTCGCCCTCTTTCAGCCCGGCCACCAAACAACCACCATCGAGTTTTGCAACCATTCCGTGGGATTATGCTCCGTGCATGACCAGCAAGGAAGAAGGAGTCCGCGCCACCAACCAGGACTTCATCCGTTACGACCAGGTCGAGAAGCACCAGACCTACCAGCTCGCTGAAGGGCTGGATGAGAATCAGTTCGACGACGACTTCCAAGTCCGCACCGTCGACGTCAGCCGCTTTCTCCACGGTAACGCCGATGACAAGCGAGCTTTCGCCACGCAACTCGGCGACGCGCTGCACGAGATCGGCTTCGCCATCATCGAAGGGCACGGTGTCGATCCGAGTCTTTATGCCGAGGCGGAGCGGAGGATCGAAGAGATCTTCAGCACCTTGACGCTCGAAGAGAAGATGCGTTTCCGCGCCGAGCGCTTCGGCTCCGTCAACCAAGGCTACTTCCCGATCAAAGAGACGAGCAACATGCATCCCGATCTCGTCGAGGGATGGGTCTTCTGCCGCCGCGCGTTCGAAGATCCGGCGAAGTTCTGGCCGGTAGTCGGGTCAGGTCTAAAGTCTAAAGTGCCTGCGCAGGACCACTTCTCATCCGATGATGTGCGGGGCACTTTAGACTTTAGACCTGACCCCGCGTTCTTCGAACAGATCGTTCACGCGCACGAACGCCTGATCCTTCCCATCATGCAGAGCCTCCTCACCTACCTCGGATGCGACGCGCATCTCTTCGACGCGAAGCTGACCGGTACGAACTTCGGTCTTCGTCTCAACTACTACCCGCCGGTCTCGGCCTCCGATGATGCTTCCGGCGCCGCCCGTCTCCTCGGTCACGAGGACATCGACATGTTCACGTTCCTCCCCGCCCCGCGCGTCGAGGGCCTGCAGGTCCTCAATCGCCGCAACATGAAATGGGTGCGCATCGCCGCGCCGCCGGGAAGCATCATCCTCAACACCGGCGACTACATGCAGCGCATCAGCAACGACATCTTCCCGTCGACGACGCATCGCGTCAGCAAGCCGCGCGATCCCGAGCAGAGAAACAAGACGCGCGTCTCCTTCCCGATGGCGGTTTATTTGTGGGAAGACGAGTTGCTCGAAGTGCTGCCCTGCATTGCCAATCCGAAATATCCGCCCGTGAAAGCGATCAACTTTCACACCAGCATCACCAGCAAATTCTATGGAGACGACTACGCGGTGAAATGACCGACCATCTTCTGCAGTATCGCGATCGCTTTCCCATCCTCAACAAAACGAAGTACCTCGTCTCGCATTCTCTCGGCGCAATGCCGGAAGCGACGCGCGAGGCGCTGGTCGAGTACGCCGACCTCTGGGCCTCCCGCGGCGTGCGCGCGTGGGGCGACAAGTGGTGGATGATGTCGATCGAGGTCGGCGACATCATCGCGCCGTTGATCGGAGCGCCGCCCGGCTCGGTAGTCATGCTGCCGAACGTCACCACCGCCGAGGCGGTCGTGCTGTCGTCGTATGAATACACGGCGCCGCGTAACCGCGTCGTCATCGTCGATGGCGAGTTCCCTTCCGTCCGCTATATCTACGACCGTCTCGCCCGCCGCCTCGGCGCGGAGATCGTTAACGTGCCGCACGACTCATCAGGTCTCGGCTTCGATCTCGACCGCCTCCTCGCGGCGATCGACGAGCGGACGCAGCTTGTCCCGATCGGCCAGATTCTCTTCGAGTCGTCCTACATGATCGACGTCGAGGCGATCGCACGCCGCTGCCGCGAAGTTGGCGCCACGCTGGTCCTCGACGTCTTCCAATCCGCCGGCATCGTCCCGGTAGACGTCACCGGCTGGGATGTTCCGATCGCCGTCGGCGGCGTGCTGAAGTGGCTGTGCGGCGGACCAGGGGGCTCGTTCCTCTACGTCGATCCAGCGTTGCGCCCGAAGCTGGAGCCGAGCTTCACCGGCTGGATGGCGCACGCGAATCCCTTCGCATTCGAAGCGCCACCGATGCGCTTCCGCGATGACGCCCTCCGCTTCGCCCTCGGCACACCGCCCATCCCCGCGCTCTACGCTGCCCGCGAAGGTCCGAAGGTGATCGCCGAGGCCTCGGGCGGCGACATGAACGTCATCCGCGCAAAGTCGCTGCGACAAACGCAGCGGATCATGGATCTCGCCGATGCGCGCGGGTTCGAGCTGCGCACCCCGCGCGAATCAGACCGACGCGGCGGCTCGGTCTCCGTGCTCATGCCACATGCGAAGGAAGTCGCCTACGAGCTGAACGCCGAGGACATCGTCTGCGACTTCCGCCCCGGCGCCGGCGTCCGCTTCTCTCCGCACTTCTACACAACGGACGAAGAGCTGGAGATCGCCTTCGCAACAGTCGACGAGATCCTGCGAACGGATCGCTGGAAACGGCAGGCGGCGAAGCAGACGATCGTTACGTGAGGGAGTAACATTCACACTATGAGCCGCGTACCGATCGACCACATCCTCGAACTTCCGACCGCAGAACGCGTTGCGATGGTCCAGGAAATCTGGGAGAGCATGCTCGAACATCCGGAGAACGTCGAGATCACAGCGGCGCAGCGCGATGAGCTCGAGCGTTGCTGGGTTGAGCTTCAACAGAATCCCGACGACGGCGAGTCGTGGAGTGATTTGAAGCGCTCGCTCATGAACGAATAAATCAAGCGTTCCTTTGGAGCCGGGCAGTGCCTCGGTCACGTGGGTTCCTCACCGCTTTCGAGCATCGCAGCGTTCCCGGAAAGGCACGTGAGGATTCGAATGTCTGGAAACACATCAGGCGCCAGGGTAGGAGAATCTACTGGAGAGACACTCCTCTTGAGAGGGGGAACTCATGTCCGACAGTACGTTCAACGTTTCCAAAGACAGCATCCAAATCTCATATCGCCGTTTCCTTTCGGAGAGCGCAGCAGGCTTCGTACTGATTCTACTGTTCGCTGCCTCTTACTATTACCCGGTGTTTACAAGGTATTCCCTTCGCGCTAGTTTTGGTGGCGACCCTCACATCGGGTCGGAGACTAAAGTGTTTGTCTTCGTAACCCTCTTTCTTCTTGCTACTCCTCTTGGTTATGCCGTGAACGCGTTCAGCTGGCTACTCTTCAGTCAAGTTCAGACCGCGCTAGAGACGTTTTTCTGCAGGCCTGGGACTCACAGAATCTTTCCAATACTTTCAAACTTCGAAGCGCGTCACGTCTCACCGATCATGAAGGAGCTTGGCATTGATGACGCGACATTCGCCACCATGAATTGGTTTCTGCGCACTTCACTCGAGAATCCCCACTTGGAAAAACTGATTGCAGAGACCTCCGTACGCAACCTAGTGATCTTCTTGCGAAACACGGCTCTATTCCTGGTCTCTGGTGGGCTCATTGCGCTTTACTCTGCCCAACGGACCGGGCTTGCCAAGGCGTGGTGCGCGGCAATCATGTTGCTCATCGCATTTGCGTTAACCACAACATGGACTTACAAGCCTATCGCCCGCATTCTGGCAATTGGCGGTGTGTTTGGCGTAGGTGCGCTTGTTTACGTTGCTTCCGATCTAGAGCTCGCGGCAAGAGCGTCCTTCTTGATCGTGACCTCCGTGGTGGTCGTGCTCATAGCGGGAGTCATCGGCTACTATAATTGCTGCGCGATTCTTCTCCATACTCATCTTGCCAGAGCTGCAGTTGGGGTCGGGACGGCTGCTTCATCCGACAATGTGAATAAGCCGTTCGGCATCATCACGGCCCTCGTCACGGAAGCCGCCAAATTGGAGCGCGAACGAAAGATATGAGCAGACCAGCTGGAGGGTGGCTAGGACAGCGACACTCCGGCCGCTTGGCCTCGTCCCCTCTCCGCAATCAAATACAACACCGCCCCGATCACGCCCCAGAAAATCACCAGCTCGATCGTCGTCAGCGAGGCGTGCTCGATACGATCGCGGGACGATAGGCGTGCCGACAAACTTACCTCACCTTGGTGCTCGCACTCCTGCGTCGATTGCCGCATCAAAAAGGCACAAAAAAAACGGCGCACCGAGGTGCGCCGTTTGGAGACCGGATCGGGACGCGCGTTACTTTTCGGCGCGCTTGGAGGCTTTGGCCAGCCGCGATTTGTAGCGGTCGGCGGTGTTGCCCTTGATCACGCCGCGCTTCGCAGCTTTGTCGATCTCGGAGAAGCCGGTGGAAAGGACGCTCGCGTCGGCGCCGCCGGCATCGACTGCCGCGCGGGTCTTTTTGAGCGCCGAGCGCAGCCGCGACTTGCCGGCGCGGTTGCGGGTGTTTGCTTTTTCGGCCTGTCGCTGCTGTTTTTCGGCCGATCGGGTGTTCGCCATGAATGTTGCTCCTACGTAAGTTTGTGCGGTTTCGAGCCGCGTATTCTACTTCGAATCGACGCCCAACGACTTCAGTTTCTGCCGTGCCAGCGCCGCCTCGGGTGAGGTGGGGTGCTCGTGTACGACATACTGAAGCTGCACGATGCCCTGCGACTTCTCGCCGAGCGCGATGTATCCGTAACCTTTCTTTAGCAGCGCACCGGCCACCTTGTCGGACTTCGGGTATCTCGTGACGACGCTGTCAAACTGCTGGATCGCCTCTCGATATTTCTTCTGCGAGTAAAGACTCTCGCCGATCCAGTAGGCGGCGTTGCCGGAAAGCTCCGAATTCGGGTTCCGCGAAGCGAAGTCGCGGAAGCCGGCGATGGCCAGATCGTAGTTGCCTCGCTGGTAGTCGCGATACGCCGATTGGTAGACCTGCATCGGGTCTTCGGCCGTCCCCGCGGGGGGCTGTACGGTGAGCTCACTGCCGGACGTAGCCGGCACCGTTACGTTCGCCGTCGCGGCAGCCGAGGCCTGGGCAATTGCCGCTTTCAAGGCGTCGACGTCGTGCTGCGTCTGCGTGAGCTGCTGCGCGATCCGGTCGAGCCGGTTGTTGGTCTGCTCGACCGCCCCCTGCCCGCCCTGCATCTTGTCTTCGATCTGATCGACTTTCGCCACCAGCGTGGCGTTCGACTTCAAGAGCATCTGCGTCTGGTCGGCGATCGTCTTGTTGACGTTCTGCACTTCTTCCTTGCTCGAAGACGTACGCTTGACCTGGACGAGCTGCTCCTGAAGATCGGAGATCTGGCTCTGCAGTTTTTCGACGTCGGAGCTGGTCACGCATGCGACCGACGACAGCGTGGCGGCCCCGAGCAGAGTGATGCGCAGCGCGATTCGGATGAACGATTGCATTCGCTATTTCCCCGCTATTTCCCTACAAGCACGAGATGGTCGCGGCGGTTCTTCGCCCACGCGGATTCGTCGTGACCTGGGTCGAACGGACGCTCTTCGCCGTAGCTCACGGTGCGAATGCGGCCTGCATCGACGCCGAGTGTGACGAGATACTCTTTGGCCTGGTTCGCGCGGCGGTCGCCGAGGGCGAGGTTGTACTGCTCGGTGCCGCGTTCGTCGCAATGACCTTCGATGAGCAGGTTGTACTGCCCGTTCTTTTTGAGCCAGGTCGCCGACGACGTCAGCGCTGTCTGCGCAGCGGCCGTGAGCGTGGAGTCGTTGAATTCGAAGAACGCGTCCTGCACGTAGCCGCGCGACTGGGCGACGCGGTTCAACTCTTCGATGTCGCCCGGAAGCGTATCGACCGCGATCGTGTCGGTCTTCGGGCTGACGAAGTCGGGCGTCTCGGTCACCGTCTGTGCGGTCGCGGTCGTCACCGTCGCCGGAACAGGTGGAACGGTCATCGAGGTATCGACTGAGGGGGCCACGACCGGCGCCACTTTCTTTTTGCAGGCCGGCGCGGCGATGAGTGCGAGAAGTGCGATGGTTACTGCGAAGGCTTTGAATGCTTTGTTCATTGTTAGTTACCTCTTTGCGGATTCTAGTACAGCAGAGACAAGAGACCAGAGATCAGAAAGCAGAGACAAGCAGAGACAAGAGATCAGGCATATCAGACGTATCAGAAATCAGGGATCAGAGATCAGGAAGCCCCTTGTCTCTGATCTCTAGTCTCTGATCTCTGTCTCACCCTCTGATCTCTGCTTTCACTCTTTCTTCGACCAATCAGGGTCTTTGTTTTCTCCGTCGAACGTGAGTTGCAGCAGGTCCGTGCCGCCGTCGACGCGCATCCGGTAGATCTGCCATTTGCCGCTTCGATTCGATTGGAAGGCGATCCACTTGCCGTCCGGCGACCAGGTCGGTTGTTCATTGGAGCCTTCGCCCGCCAGGATACGGCTCGTTTTCGTTGCCAGATCGGCGACGCGGATCTGGAAGCGTCCGTTGACGCGCGATGTGTACGCGAGCTGCGATCCGTCCGGCGACCAGGTGGCATCATCATTCCACTCGCCCTCGAACGATATCCGCTGCACGTTCGACCCCTCGGCATCCATCGTATAGATCTGCGGCGAACCGCTGCGCCCCGAGGTAAAGGAGATCTGGGTTCCGTTCGGACTCCACTCCGGCGTCGACTCGATCGAGGAGTCATGCGTCAGCCGGCGCAGGTTGGTGCCGTCATCTTTCACGACGTAGATGTCGGGATTGCCGGCGACGGAGCCGACGAAAGCGATGTCGTTGCTGATCGGCGAGAAGGTGGCAGAGGTGTTGAGATTGAGCCCCGTGGGCACGTGGACGCGCGCGCCGCCGCGGCGGCTGATGATATACATGTCGCTCGTGCCGCGGAAGAACGAGGTGTAGACCATACGCTGGCTGTCGGCGGACCAGCTCGGGAGAATCGAGAGCGCGTTGTGGTGCGTGATCTGGCGTTGGTTCGCGCCGTCCCAATCCATCAACCAGATCTCGAAGTTGCCGGAGCGGTTCGAGGCGAAGCCGATCATCGACATGAAGATGCCCGGCTTGCCGTTGACGACGCGGACGAGATCGTTGGTCAGCGTATGGGCGATGCGAGTAAGCGCGCCGGCGCCGCCGCGATACCGTTGCCCAAACTGTTGCGCCCCGGTCGAGTCGATGAGCCGGGCGTCGACGACGTATTCGTCGCCCTGCTTATCGATTTTGAGTGCCAGGAGGAATTGCGCGCCCGCGGCTTTGATGAGCTCGATGCTATTGAGGTTTCCCGGCGGAATCGGCGCGATGGCGAAGACGCCGGAATAGGCGAGATCGCGCGTCAGCGGCGCAAAAAACGGCGTGTTGATCGTCTCCAGCGGCAGCGTCGTTTCCGGGCGGGGAACAGCGATGCGCGCGATCGTGATGACCTGACCAGGGGTTAGCGTCGTCTGGATCTGTGTCTGTGCTGCCAGCGGAAGGGCTGCCAGCAGAAGGGTCAGCGAGAGCAAAAGAGTTTTCGGTTTCATCGGAAGGTCAAATGCACTCCAAGGTACGTGCCGTTGTAGCCGAACGGAAGGGGCGGAAGCGGAGAAGCTTCGAGAACTGCACGGAGGGCTGCGCGGTCGAACGTGCTGTCGCCGCTGGAGATTTCGCTTCTTGCATCGCGGATCTTGCCATCGCGATCAACGGTGAAGAAGACGGTCCCGATCGTTCCCGCCCGGGCGGCGCCAGGCCGCAGATAGTGCTGGCCGATAAGGGATTTCATCCGGTCGATGTAAATAGTGTAGGGGAAATCGGCGTCGAGTCCGGTCACGCCGGTGGCGCCGAGCGGGATGTCATTGCCTACGCCGGGTGTGGGGAGTGGGGGGTGGGGGG
>DATLVW010000028.1:0-2039 GCA_035577085.1 Thermoanaerobaculia bacterium | reverse complement strand
TTCCCACGCCGCATTGATTGGAGAACCATGATCAAATTCGGGACCTCGGGATGGCGTGGCATCATCGGCGAGGATTTCACTTTCAGCAACGTCCGCATCGCCAGCCAGGGCATCACCAACTACCTGAAGAAGTCGAATCTGAAAGGGAACGGCGTCGTCATCGCCTACGACACGCGGTTCCTCTCCGAGAAGTTCGCGCTGGAAGCGGCCCGCATCCTCGCCTTCAACGGAATCCAAGCCTACCTCTGCACGCGCGACGTCCCCACCCCCACCGCCGCGTTTGAGACCGTCCGGCGCAAGGCGATGGGCGCGATCAACTTCACCGCCTCGCACAATCCCCCCGAGTACAACGGACTGAAGTTCTCCACCTCCAACGGCGCGCCCGCGCTGCCCGAGATCACGAAGCAGATCGAGGAAGAGATCCGCATCGTCGCTGAGACCGGAGAGCGGATCGACGTCTATGAGAAGGCCGAGCTGATCGAAGAGATCGATCCGAAAGACCGCTACCTCAACGAGCTCAAACAGAAAGTCGACGTCGACGTCATCCGCAAGAGCGGTTTGCGCATCGCCATCGACTCGCTTTACGGAACCTCGCGCGATTACCTCGACTACTTCCTCCTCGAGTCGGGTGTCGAGGTCAAGATCATTCACAACTATCGAGATCCTTACTTCGGCGGCTTCTCCCCCGAATGCAACGAGAAGAACCTCGGCGAACTGCGCAAGGTCGTCACCGACGAGGGCTTCGACCTCGGCCTGGCCACCGACGGCGACGCCGACCGTTTCGGCATCATCGACGACCGCAACCGCTTCGTCTCGCCGAACGTGATCATCTCGCTGCTCGCGCTCTACCTGAAACGCGACCGCAAGATCCCCGGCGGCCTAGCGCGCTCCGTGGCCACGACGCATCTCATCGACGCGATTGCCCGCAAGCTCGACGTCGAGCTCTTCGAGACCCCGGTCGGCTTCAAGTACATCGGCGAGCTGATCCTCGAGGACAAGATCGCCATGGGCGGCGAAGAGAGCGCGGGCATGTCGATGTACCGCCACCTGCCGGAAAAGGACGGCATCCTGGCTTGCCTGCTCGTGGCGGAGATGGTTGCAGCCACCGGCAAGAAACTGAATCAGCTCGTCGAAGAGATGTACGCGGAGTTCGGCTACTTCTACTCCAAACGCATCGACATGAAGCTGACGCCGCAGCTCAAGGAATCGCTGGCCGAGAAGCTCGCCAACCCGCCGAAGTCGATCGACGCCTTCACCGTTCGCTCCGTCAACAAAACCGACGGCGTGAAGCTGATCTTCGACGACAACAACTGGCTCCTCTTCCGCCTCTCCGGCACCGAGCCGGTCGCGCGCATTTACGCCGAGGCGTGTAGTCCGCGAGATCTGAAGAACGTGCTCGATGCGGGGAAGAAGTGGGCGTTGTCGTGAGTGGGGTGTGGGGAGTAGGGGGTGGGGGGTGGGAGAAAGAATGGAGCTCAAGGCCCGCTCCCTCGACACCCCAACAGTCCTCTCCCACCCCCCACCCCCTACTCCCCACACCCTAACCATGCACTACCCCTTCGAAAAGCATTTCCTTGTCTGCGTCGGTGGCCGATGCAGCGATCCCGAACGCGGGATTGAACGGGGCGAATTCATCCATGCTGAGCTCAAGGGGCACAACAAGAAACTCGGGCGCAAGGCCACGGTGCGCGTCTGCACGGTCTCGTGCCTCGAGCTGTGCGATCACGGACCGAACATGATCGTCGACGACATCGTCTACTCGCACCTCACGCGCGAGACAGCGCGCGAGGTCTACGCGGGTGTCATGGGCGACGGGCCGCCGCGGGATGACCTGCAACTGAGCGAAGTGGAGTTCCGCGCCGGCGGCAGCGCGGCGTTGAAGAAATAGCGATGCGTCGTGCACTTGCCGCAATCGCGCTGCTGCTGGCCGCATGCGCGCGGGAGCCGAAAGCGAAATCGTTCGTCCTGGCGACGACCACGACGGTGCAGGGATCGGGCGTGCTGCCGATGCTGATCGTCGAATTCAAACGCGACAGCGG
>DATLVW010000027.1:0-4558 GCA_035577085.1 Thermoanaerobaculia bacterium | reverse complement strand
GACACTATGCAAACTGGCTGGTGAAATCCGCGCCTCCGATGGTGTGGAGGCATCGTACACCGACCGAAGCGAGCGTCTCAGCGGCTGCGAGATCGAGTCGTGCGCGGTGATCGAGGTGCCGAGGCGGCCGATTCCGCCGCGCGCGCGGCATCACGCGGCGAGCCGCCCCACTGGCGGCTCCAGGCGCGGCGCAGTTGCACGTCGGAGCCGAAGCCGGCGACTGCGGCGGCCCGCGTGACGGTCGCGCCGTATTCGAGGGACTGTCTTGCGCGCTCCAGCCGGATCAGGCGGAGGTAGTGGAGCGGCGAGATGCCGGCGTGGTCGACGAACAGACGCAAGAGGTGTCGCTCGGCCGCGTGGCCAACGTCGGCCAGCGATGCCATGTCCCAGTCGCGCTGCGGCTCGGAGACGATCGCGTCCTGCACGCGGTGCACGGTCGGGTGGAGGTGGCGGCGGTGCATGTGGAACGGCGACAGCTCGGTGTCGCGCGGCGAGCGCCGCAGGTACACCACCATATCCTCGGCCACGCTTGCCGCCAGCGCCTCCCCGCACTCCTCGGCGATCAGATGGAGCGCAACATCGATCCCCGCCGTGATGCCCGCGCTCGACGCGAGCGGACCGTCCACGACGAAGACGCGGTTCTCGATGACCTTTGCGCGCGGCGCGAGCGCTCGAAGCATGGGCAACAGCTCGTGGTGCGTCGTGCAACGGCGCGTGCCGAGGAGGCCCGCTCGCGCGGCGAGGAGGGTGCCTGAGCAGATCGTCACAAGGCGGTGAGGTGTGTCCGCGCGGACGAGCGCTTCGCGCAGCCGATCGCGCAACCATTGCGCGGTAACCGCGATCTCCGGCGTCACGTTCGTCACGTGAACGGTCGGTTGGCCGACGACCACTACCCAGGTCGGCGCGTGGAGCTGCTCCGGCAATGGAACGAGGTCCCCAAGCGCCAGTCCGACCGACGTCGGCATCGTCGTCACCGGCCCGGCGAAGCTGAGACGAAAGCGCGGCGGCAGTCCGCGCAGTTCGCGATGCTGGTTGGCGAGACGAAATGCTTCCGCGGGCCCGGCGATGTCGAGCAGCAACGAATGCGGCACGATGACGAAGAGAACGTCGATGAGCTGTGCGCGGGTGTTCATGTGCTCCTAGCGAATCAAAGCATATGTCTATGCCACGCCACTCACCCGACCCACGAGATTTACCACAGAGACACAGAGGTCACGGAGAAGTTCTCTGTGCTCTCTGGGTCTCTGTGGTGGTTTTTTCTTTCAGGTGCATGTCCGAAAGTGATTGAAGGTTGTCGTCCTGCGTCGCGACAGGACATCGCAGCGTCGGTACCTTCGCGGCATGCACATCGACGCATTCCACAACACTGGTAGCCGGAACAATGGACACCTTCTCGTGATCGCGCTGCCGGTCGTCATGGCGGCGGCGCTGGCGTGGTGGTATGCGTCCCCGTCCGCTGCGCAACCGGCACCCGACCAGAAGCCGCGGCTCGAGAGCACCGTGGACGCGAGCATCAAACCGGGCGACGATTTCTTCGCGTATGCCAACGGCGCCTGGCTCAAGGCCACCGCTATCCCGGCGGGCAAACAACGATGGGGAACGCGCGATGAGCTGGAAGGTTTGGCCCGCCGCCGCATCGCGGAACTGCTCGATACCGCCAGCGCCGCGCCGGCCGGCTCGCCCGCGCGCAAGGTTGCGGACTTTCGCGCTGCATATATGAATGAAGCTGCGATCGAGGCCAGAGGTCTTGCGCCGCCCCAGCCGCTGCTTAATCAAATAGAGAAGGTTTCGGACAAAACGCAACTCACTCGCCTCCTCGGCCGCGGGATGCGCGCCGACGTCGATCCCGAGGGATTCGGCATCTACGATTCCGCCAGCGTGCTTGGCCTCTCCGTCGAGCAAAGCATCCACGGAGAAAAGACCAACGTCGCCTTCCTGCTGCAGGGAGGACTTGGACTGCCCAATCGCGAGGATTATCTCAGCGCGGATTCCGCAAAGCGGGAACGCCATCGCCAATCGATCGCGAAGATGCTAAGGCTCGCCGGCTTCGACCGCGCCGACGAACGCGCGAGCGCGGTGCTGGCGCTGGAAACGGCGATCGCGCAAAGCCACAGCACGTCCGAGGCATCGTCAAACGACCACAACGCCGACAACGTCTGGACGCGCGCCGACTTCGCGCAGCGTGCACCCGGCATGGACTGGACCGCGTTCTTCGATGCGGCAGATCTGGGCCGCCAGCAGGAACTCGTAGTCTGGCAACCGACCGCGGTCACTGGTCTGGCGGCGCTCGTCGCATCGCAGCCGCTGGAGACATGGAAGGATTACCTGCGCTTCCACGCCATCCACGATTACGCCGACGTGCTGCCGCGCGCATTCGCTGACGAGGCGGGCGCGGCTCCGTCACGTGCCGAACGCGCCCTCGCAGCCACGCAATCGGCAATGAGCGACGCGATCGGCCGGATGTACGCCGAGCGCTACTTCCCCGCCGCACAGAAGGCGCGCCTGGAGCGAATCTCCGACAACGTCCGCGCGGCGCTCATCAAGCGCGTCGAGGCCGCGACGTGGATGACGGCGGCCACCAAGGCCGGTTCGCTGGAGAAGTTGAAGACGTTGTACGTCGGCCTCGGCTATCCCGATCAATGGGAGGATTACGGGTCGCTGACTGTTGACCCGAAAAATCCGCTGGGCAACCTGCAACGCGTCTCCGACCGCGCCTACCGCAACGCCCTCGCCCGCCTCGGACAGCCCGTCAATCTGAAGTACTGGTACAGCGCGCCGCAGACGGTCGCCGCGCTCCTCGTGTTTCAGCAGAACTCGTACGTGATGGATGCCGCGTTGCTGGAGCCACCCAAGTACGATCACGCGTCGTCCGACGCCGCTGCCTACGGTTCCGTCGGGGCGCTCATCGGACACGACCTCACGCACTACATCGACACCCTCGGCGCCGACTACGACACGGAGCATCGGATGCGCCACTGGTGGACTGCCGAGGATATGCAGCACTTCGAGGCTCTCGCGCAACCGCTCGTGGATCAGTTCGCGGCGTACCAGCCGCTCCCCGGCCTCTCGATCAACGGCAAACTCACGCTCCGCGAAAACATCGCCGACCTCGGCGGCCTCGCCGCCGCGCTCGACGCCTTCCACAAGACTCTCGGCAGTCGACTGACGGATACCGACTACGTGCGCAAACTGGATCGCGAGTTCTTTATCGCCTACGCGCAGACGCAACGGCGCAAGATCAGCGAGGACGCCAACAGAAAGCAGATAGCCACCAACGACCACGCGCCGGAAGACTACCGAGCTGACACGGTTCGCAATCTCGATGCGTGGTACGACGCCTTCGACGTGCGCCCGGGCCAGCGGCTCTACCTCGAGCCCGCGGCGCGCGTGCGGGTCTGGTAGCAAGCGACCATGCGTGTCACGGTCTGTGAACTGCCGCACGAGCCAGTAGCGCTGGCCGCCGCATGGGCCGCATTGTGCGAGCACACAGAGCGCCACGCTTCCGAGCTGGTGCTGCTGCCGGAGCTGGCGATGATCGATCCGCTCTGGCAGGACGAGCACTTTGACGCTGCCCGCTGGGATGCCGCAGAAGCGCGCAGCGAGCTGTGGCGCCATCGCCTCACCGAGTTGCGCGTCGCGCATGTCGTCGGAACCCGACCGATCACCATCGACGACCGTCGCTTCAACCAGGGTTTCTTCTGGTCAGACTCCGGCGAACTGCTGCCGTTGCGACGCAAGTTCTACCTCCCGGATGAACCGGGCGGCTGGGAAGCGCGCTGGTTCGACCGCGGTGATTCCCATTTCACCGAATACCACGCCGACGCTCTTTCGTTCGGCCTCAACATCTGCACCGAACTGTGGGCCGTCGAGACCTACGCCGCCTACGCCGCCCGCGGCGTGCAAGTCATCCTCTCGCCCCGCGCGACAGCTGCCGCCACGACGAACAAATGGCTGTCGGTTGGCGTAGTGGCGGCCGTGCGCTCCGGCGCATTCAGCTTGTCGTCCAACCGCGTCGATCCGACCGGCGCATGCGGCGGCGTCGGATGGATCATCGATCCGTCCGGTCACATCCTGGCGCTCACGACGCCGGACGCGCCATTCGCGACGGTCGACATCGATCTGTCCGCCGCGGCGGAGGCGAAGAGCGAGTATCCGCGTTACGTGTTCGGGGGGCGACGCGGTGAGCGCGGGTCGAGCGGATCGGTCTGATTCTCAGTTCAGCCCAGCGAGCCGCAGGGCCTGATCGATGACAGCATCCGATAGCCACATTCCTGCCGCGCGTAGGTCGAGCAGAGTCTTCCGTGCGTCGATGTGCCCGAGGCGATGGGCCGCGATCACCAGACCGACGGTTCCGATGACGGGCAATCTGAACGCGCGCGCACACTTCCTGCCGGCGAGATCATCAAGCACGGGCCTCGCGCCATCAAGGTGCAGACACGTCGCGATGACTGCCGACTCGCCGGGTCCGAGATCCCACGCAGTGATCTCGGCCGGAATTGAGACCGCTGGAGCGCTTTCGATCCAACTTGCCTCGGCGAGCGAGCGTGCCGCCTGATCT
>DATLVW010000026.1:0-2376 GCA_035577085.1 Thermoanaerobaculia bacterium | reverse complement strand
GGGGGGGGGGGGGGGGGTAGCGGGTTCGAGGGGAGTCGCAGGCACTCTCACGGATGTCGGTGTGAAGCTCCGACCCCCGACTCCCGACACCCGAAAATGATTCATCTCCCACTCCCCACCCCCCACACCCCGCCCCCCATGGCACACGACTCGCTTTTCCAACCGGCCATGAGACACCGCAATCCTCAGGATCGCCGGTGCACCTACCTGGTCGTGATCGACAGCGACCGGGAGCCACTGAGCGATCTTCGCGATTTTGCTTCCTACCTATCCACACTGTCTGTTGCCGGCTGCGAAGTCGTGGTCGTCGACGGCTCTTCAACTCCGGCGTTCGAAGAAAACGGCAGAAGCTTTCGGTGGGTCAGCCGGCACGTTGCAGCCCGCCCGAGGCAGCGAAACTTCCAGGGATCGATCGACCCGGTTCGCGCAGCGCTCGACTTTGGCAGCTGCGACAAAGTTATCGTGGCCGGACCGAATGTCCGCTACGACGAAGACGCCATCGGCCGCATCTGCGCGCTCCTCGACACGCACGAAGTCGTCGAGCCGCAGGATTACTTCGCACCGCTGCCGTGGTGGAGCGGTATCGAAGAAGCGCGCATGCTCGTTCACCGCGGTGTCGATCCGCTGCCCGATCATGGCGTGACGTTCGGCATGCGCAAGTGGCCCGTACGCGGCCTGCGATCGATCGACGTCGCCTGGTCAAACGGCGTCGATTCCGTCCGCCGGCTCGCCGCGCAGGGCGCCGAGGTGTTCAGCGCGTGTGATGTGTTCGTGCGAAGGCTGCCTCCGCGTCTTGCGGAGTGGCTGCGCGAACGTCCTCGGCAGGCCGACGACGACTTCGTGCTGCCGCTCAAGACTGCGTTCTTCTTCACGCTCCTTCCGGCAGCGGTCTTGCTGGCAGTCCTCGGCGGCGTCCGGCTGGCAGGTGGATATGCGGGAGCCGTCGCCTGCGCCTCGATGGTTCTGGCAATCCGCGGGCGAATGGGAGCCTCGTCTGTGTTCCCGCTTCGCGCATGCCTTTCTGCACCGCTGTGGGTGTTGGAACGGTCGGTCAGCGTGTATTGGGCTCTCTTCCGCAAACTGCGCGGCGCGGCCGACGATACCGTCGGTTCCGTTCTCACCGAGCGGAAGATCAACGCAAAGATTGCCAGCGGCGAGTAAGGCCCTCGACTGGACGATCTTCGTCTACTTCGCAATCGTGCTCGCGGTCGCGGCTTCGCTGACGCTGCTTCGCTCGCGTTGACACAAAACCTGCAAATAGCAGGTGCATGAACAGGCTCCGCGTAACTCTCTCAATCGTATTTCTCGTAATTACGTTTCCAACGTTTGCTGAGGACGTCATCAGCGGTCCCCTCACGATGGCGGTATCGACGCAGAAGAAGATTCTTGTCGTCAGGATTGGCGCGACCGAGGTGCGACGGTACTCGGTTGCCGTTGGCACGCGGGCAAAGCCAACGCCGATGGGACAATTCACTGTGAAACACATCGTCTGGAATCCGGCGTGGAACCCGCCGGATGCCAAGTGGGCGAAAGGGAAGGCACCGGCTGGACCCGGCGATCCGAAGAATCCGATGAAGATCGTAAAGATCTTCTTTCAGGAGCCTGATTATTACATCCACGGCACGGACGCCGAAGATTCACTCGGCTCCGCGGCGTCGCATGGATGCATCCGCATGGCGCAGGAGGATGTGTACAAGCTCGCGCGCTATCTGCAGGATCACGCCGGCGCGCAGAAATCGGATGACTGGTACGCGCAGGTGATCAACGGCAATCAGAGTCAGAGTGTGATCCTGCCGCAGGCAGTGCCGATCGCGATCGGGAAGTGATGCAGCCGGCGCGAAGGGAGGGGGAAAAGACGGGCATGGCTCTCCTGTATTGCGGAGAGTTTACTATATTGAATGCCGTCTGTAAATCAGGCTAAGCATCGAACGCTTTGAGCGCATCGGCCTCGGTGTCGTAGACGCTGAACATCGGAAGCAGGTTCGTCAGCTTAAGGGTCTTTTTCACCCGGTCCTGCGGTTTGAGGAGGCGGAGCGAGGCGCCGTGACGGCCGGACACTTTGAGGCTTTGCACGAGTTCGCCGAGGCCGTTGCTGTCGATGTAATCCATCTCGGAGAGGTTGAGAAGGATCTTGCGGTTGCCTTCGTTGAGAAGCTGCTCGATGAGGCGGGGAAGAAGGTCGTCTCCGACGCCGACGGCCAGCCGGCCTTCGAAATCGACGATGACGACATCACCTTGTTTGCGGGTCTCGATGTTCATTGCCGGCGCATCATACATCGTCGGGAAGGACGTCGAGTGCGAGTCTGGCGGGCGACGATCCGACTTGCGCGAACCATGTGACCCCCTGAGCGACGCAGTCGATCTCGAGCACGTAGT
>DATLVW010000025.1:0-6014 GCA_035577085.1 Thermoanaerobaculia bacterium | reverse complement strand
CTCGCAATCCCACTCCCCACTCCCCACCCCCCACTACCTTTTGGGCATCGAATAAAAACAGCGCTGCGCCGCGTTCCCACCGGATGGCGCATCGTCCCGGTCCGTTGGATTGGCTGGCGTGCGACCGGCCCTGCATACGATCCCGGGTGGCCCCAACGTCAATCCCGGATCAATCCACCGAACGTTCAATCGCGGAAGTGCTCGTCAACCAGACCGGCGCGCCGCAAACGAAAGAAAGAGAGTCATCAACGTGCCATTTTCCTCATTCGGACTTCACGCCGATCTGCTGCGCGGAGTCCAGGAGCTCGGATTCACCCGCCCCACACCGATTCAGAACGATGCCATTCCGCCGGCGGTAGCCGGAAAAGACGTCCTCGCCTGCGCCATGACCGGCAGCGGCAAGAGCGCGGCGTTCCTCCTGCCGATTCTCAACAAGCTGATCGGCAAGAAGCGCGGAACGACGCGCGCCCTCATCCTCACACCGACCCGCGAGCTGGCGGCGCAGATCGATGAGCATCTGCGCGATCTGGCGGTCCACACTCCCCTCTCCGGCGCAGCAGTCTATGGCGGCGTCGGCGCCGGGCCGCAGGAGCACGCCTTCCGCAACGGCGTCGACGTGATCGTGGCCACGCCCGGCCGGCTGCTCGATCATTTTCAGTATTCGTACGCGAAGCTGGAAGGGCTCGAGATCCTCGTGCTCGACGAGGCCGACCGGATGCTCGACATGGGATTTCTCCCCGATATCCGCCGCGTGCTGAAACATCTCCCCCCGAAACGCCAGACGCTGTTCTTCTCGGCAACGATGCCGGCGGCGATCGTCGAGCTGTCGCGCGAGATGCTCAAGAACCCGGTCACGATCGCCATCGAGCGGAAGTCGTTGCCTGCTACCGGCATCACGCAGTCGGTCTTCCCCGTCTCCCAGGATCTGAAGATGCCGCTGCTGCAGGCGCTGCTCGATCGCGGCGAGGTCGAGAACGCCATCATCTTCACGCGGACGAAGCATCGCGCCAACCGCGTCTACGAACAGCTCGAGCGCAACAAGGTCAAGGTCGCGCGCATCCACGGGAACCGCAGCCAGATGCAGCGCACCGACGCGCTGGCCGGCTTCAAGTCAGGGCGTTATCGCATCCTGGTGGCCACCGACATCGCCGCGCGCGGCATCGACGTCGAGGCGCTCTCGCACGTGGTGAACTTCGACGTGCCGAACATGCCTGAGGATTACATTCACCGCGTCGGCCGCACCGCGCGCGCAGAGCTGACCGGCGATGCAATCACGTTCGTGGCGCCGGACGAAGAGAACGATCTTCGCGCCATCGAGCGCGCCATCAGCAAGCGGTTGCCCCGCATCACGCTCCCCGACTTCGATTACAAACAGAAACCGGCGGAGAAGCTGGAGATCCCGATCCAGGAGCGCATCGCCGCGATTCGCGCGAAGAAGGCGGAGGATCGGGCAAGAGCGAAGGCGAAGCTGGAGAGAAAAAGTGCAGGCTCGAGTCACGCTGCCGCACCGTCGCGTCAGCCGCAGCGCAACGCAGGCCGGCCGGCTGCCGGCTCAGGCCGCGCACCGCAGCGCGGCGCAGCACCGAGTCATTCCGCAGGTCGCGGGCCGTCATCCGCACCGGCCCATCGCCGGCCGGCATCGCCGTCGAGTAACCGTCCGGCCAATTCTCCACCCGGCAATCGGCGGCGTCCGTGAAGGTCCTGATCTTCGGCGCGACCGGCTCGGCAGGCGGCAGTATTCTCCGCGCCTGCCTTGCGTCATCGATCGTCGATGACGTTCGCACGATCACGCGGCGGCCCCTGCCACTCGATCATCCGAAGCTTCATTCATTCGTACACGGCGACTTTCTCGATTTCACCCCGGTCGCCACCGCCTTCGATGACCTCGACGCCCTCCTTTTCTGCCTCGGCGTATCGGCTGCGAAAGTCTCGACCGACGAATACCGGGTTATCACGCACGACTACACCATGGCCGCAGCGAACCTCCTGAAGGCGCGCAGCCCGCAGGCGGCGTTTCACTTCATCAGCGGCCAGGGCACCCGTCCCGGCAGCAAGATCATGTGGTCGCGCGTCAAAGGCGAAACCGAAAACGAGCTGATGGATCTCGTCGGCGCCGTCTGCTGGCGTCCCGCCGCGATCGACGGCGAGCCGGTCGGCACGTACAGGATGTTTCAGCCGTTCTACCGTCTGCTGCGGCCCTTCCGCAATCTCTACATCAACGGCCAGGACTTCGGACGCGCAATGCTGCAAGCGACGATCGAGAAGATGCGCCGCCGCGTGATCGAGAATCGCGAGATTCGCGAGATCGCGGAGCGAGCAAGCCTATCCGCAGATGTCGCAGATGAACACAGATAAGACGGTCTCCAGTCTGCGTTCATCTGCGACATCTGCGGATTAAGACCCCCCCAACCGCCACTTCACCCCTCCCTCAGTCCAACTCGCTGCAAAGGGGGTGACGTTTGGTGCGGCGCGACCGATGCTGCTCCTCGTAAGGAGACATCCATGCAATTGCGCACACTCATCCGCGTCACGTTCGTATGCTCGATTCTGCTCGCTAGCAGCATTCTCTTCGCCTCGCCGCGCCAGTCGCTCGTCGTCAGCGCGGACTGGTTGAAGCAACACATCAGCGATCCCGATCTCGTTCTGCTCCACGTCGGCGACAAGGCTGGTTACGAAGCCGGCCACCTCCCCGGAGCGCGGCTCGCCTCGATGGCCGATGTGTCGGTCTCCGATCATGGGGAGAAGGGGTTGATGCTGGAGATGCCGCCCGCCGAGGATCTGCGGCACAAGCTGGAAGCACTCGGGATCTCGGATAAGTCGCGCGTCATCGTCTATTACGGCAAGGACTGGGTCTCGCCGTCGACGCGCATCATCTTCACGCTCGATTACGCAGGACTCGGCGCGCGCTCTTCGCTGCTCGACGGCGGTCAGGATGCGTGGACGCGCGCGGGCGGCACCGTGACGAAGGACGTTCCGGCGGCGAAGACGGGAACGCTCGCACCGCTGAAAATTCGCCCGATCGTCGTCGACGCGGAGACGGTCAAGTCGCGGATCGGCGCGCCCGGATACGCGATCGTCGATGGACGCGATGCCGTTTTCTACGACGGTGTCGAAACGCCGAGTCACAATAATGAGAAGCAACGCACGGGACACATTCACGGTGCGTTCAGCATTCCCTACACCTCCATCACCGACGACCGGATGCTCTTGAAGTCGCCCGAGGAGTTGGCGGCGCTGTTTGCGAAAGCGGGCGTGAAGCCGAACGACACCGTCATCGGCTATTGCCACATCGGCCAGCAGACGACGGCGATGCTCTTCGCCGCGCGCACGCTCGGCCATCCGGTGCTGCTGTACGACGGATCGTTCCAGGACTGGTCTCGCCACACCGATTACCCAGTCGACAATCCATCGGAGAAGGCAGGCAAGTGACGGAGTCTCGCCCACCGCGACCATACGCGAATCCGTATGTTGCCGGCATCGGCCTCGGACTCGTGCTGCTCGCGGCGTTCGTGATCATGGGCCGCGGCCTTGGCGCGTCGGGCGCGTTTGCGAGCGGCGCGGCGGGCGTATCCGCCGCAGTCGCGCCGGCGCGCGCGGCCGCGAATCCGTTCTTCGCGCGCTATCTGTCGGGAGACGGACCGTGGCGGGAGTGGCTGCTGTTCGAGATCGTAGGCGTGATCCTCGGCGGGTTTCTCTCCGCGCTTGCTGCCGGGCGGTTGCGCTTCGCGGTCGAGCGCGGGCCGCACATCGCACGCGGGACGCGGCTGGGCTACGCGTTCGGCGGCGGCGCGGTGATGGGCATCGGCGCCGTGCTGGCGCGCGGATGCACGAGCGGCCTCGCGCTCACAGGCGGCGCGTTGCTCAGCGCGGGAAGCTGGCTGTTCATGATCGCGGCATTCGCGGGCGGGTATCTGTTCGCGCCTATCGTGAAGAAGGCGTGGCGATGAACGCAGTCGCTCCATTCTTCGAGCTCAGCGACCACGGGCCGGGAGCAGCGCTCATCGCCGCGGTCGCTATCGGCATCGCCTTCGGCTGGACGTTGGAGCGCGCAGGGTTGGGGAGCGCACCGAAGCTCGCCGGCCAGTTCTACTTTGCCGATCTCACCGTATTCAAGGTGATGTTCAGCGCGATCGTCACCGCCATGCTCGGCGCGTTCTGGCTCGCCCGCCTCGGCATGCTCGACCTCAGCCGGGTGTACGTGCCGGAGACGTACCTGCTGCCGCAGCTCGCCGGCGGACTGCTTTTCGGCATCGGGTTCGTCATAGCCGGGCTCTGTCCGGGAACATCGTGCGTCGCGGCGGCAACCGGACGTGGCGATGGATTGCTGGTGATGTTCGGCATGTTCGCCGGCGTCCTCGGAACCGGGCTGGCGTTCGGCTCGATCAGCAAGTTCTACGCGAGCACGGCACGTGGTTCGATCACGCTGCCGCAGTTGCTGGACGTTCCGTATGGAGCGGTGGTCTTCGCCGTGGTAGCGATGGCGTTGATCGCGTTCTGGTTGATCCGACGATTCGAGCCTTCATTCGATGCGACGCAGACTTATGATCGAGCGCCTTCTCCCCCGCGCCTTTTAGCGGGGGAGAAGGTGCCGAAGGCGGATGAGGGGGCGTTTGCAGGAACGGCTAGCGAACAGGATCTTCTCCACGACGAGCACGGTGTTCCAGCATCGTCAGCGTCATCGGCACGTCCCCCCTCATCCGGCTTCGCCACCTTCTCCCCCCGCAAAAAGCGCGGGGGGAGAAGGCGCTCGATTAGAGAGTTTGGCGCGAATCTCACCGTGCAATTCGCCTGGGCGGCCTTGCTCCTCGGCGCACTCGCGGCATTTGCTGGCAGCCCCTATCGCGCAGCGCATGCAACGGTCGATATCCAACGTCTGGCTTTGGCTGTTGCGCACGAAGAGGATCACGTCACCGCCATCGAGCTTGCCGAGTGGATTCGAGGCCGCAAGGCGGGACTGCGGATCGTCGATCTGCGCACTCCCACCGAATTCGAGACTTATCATGTGCCGCGCGCGGAACGCATCGCACTCGAATCGCTCGCCACTGCGCCGCTCCGAGCGACCGACACCATCGTGCTCATCTCCGGCGGTGGCGCGCATGCCGCGCAGGCGTGGGTGCTGCTGCAGGCGCTCGGATACAAGCAGGTCTACTTTCTTCGCGGCGGACTGCATGAGTGGATCGACGACGTGATGAATCCGACGATCCTGGCCACCGCACCGCCGCGCGCGATGGCGGAATTCAAGCGGGTGGGCGAGATCAGCCGCTACTTCGGCGGCGTCCCGCGCATCGTCGACAAGCTGGAACCGCGGCCTGCGAATGCTGCGGGCGCCACCGAGGGTGAGCGCTCCGAATCGTCGACGCCGGAAGCCGCTGCGGCCATCCGGAGGCGTGGATGCTGAGCGTCGCCCGAGCCGAAACGCAGATCTCGTTCGAGGCGTTGCGCGCGCGCGAGTTCAGCCGGCTCGACGTGCAGGATCTTGCCTATCTCGACTACGCCGGTAGCGCGCTCTACGGCGAGTCGCAACTCCGCGCGCATCATGCCCTGCTGTCCGAGGGGGTGTTTGGGAATCCGCACTCGGACTCGGGGCCGTCGCATGCCAGCACCGAGATCATCGACACCGCGCGGCGGCGCGTCCTCCAGTTCCTCGACGTGGATGAGTCGACGCACGATGTCTGCTTCACGGCCAACACCAGTGCGGCAATCAAACTGGTCGCCGAGAGCTATCCCTTTCAGCCGGAATCGACGTTTCTCCTGTCGGCCGACAATCACAACTCCGTGAACGGCATCCGCGAGTACGCGCGCCGAGGCGGAGCGCGCGTGCGCTACATCCCGCTCGACGATGAGCTGCGGCTCCTGGACGCCCAGGCGATCATCGAGAGTGAGTCGGACAGAGGAGGATTGCTGGCGTTTCCGGCGCAATCGAACTTCTCCGGTGTGCGGCATCCGCTCGCGTTCGTCGCCAAGGCAAAGTCCCGCGGCTTCGACGTTCTGCTCGATCTCGCGGCATACGTACC
>DATLVW010000024.1:0-8852 GCA_035577085.1 Thermoanaerobaculia bacterium | reverse complement strand
CCGCTGTCGTCGCGAAGTTCGCCGCCACCTTCCGGTCGCGGAATCGTGCTTCCGCCGCTGGTGCCGACGAGGATCGTCGAGACCGGAATCCCGCGCTGCGCCAGTTTGGCGATCGTCTCGTCGAGCTTTGTGCCCTGATCCTCGCCGTCGCTGATGACGACAATGTCGCCGCTCTGCGCTGGATCGCCAGCGACCAGCCTGAGCGCCGCAGTCAACGCCACCGAAATGTCGGAGCCCGGATTCGAGACTTCGCCCGCCTGAATCGAATCGAGCAGTGCCTCCACCGCCTCGCCATCGCTCGTCAGCGGCGATCCAACCTCGGCCGCCGACTCGAAGATGACTAGCCCGACGCGTCCCGACTGCGCATCGATGATTCGTTTGGCGATCGCCTTCGCCGCGTCGAGACGCGAAGTGCCCACATCCTGCGCCAGCATGCTGAGCGAGACGTCCATCACGATCACACGGTTCGTCTCGCGCGCCTCGATCGGAACGACGCGAAAGCCCATTTCCGGTCCCGCCAGCGCGCCCACGCAGCCCAGCAGCGCCACTGCCACGAGCCAGGGCCGGATCGATCGCAGCGGATTGGCAATCCCGCGAAGCCGCTCCGAAACAAACCGCCGCGCAACGAGCGTCCGCGTGCGCTCCCTCGCCAGGAAAAAGAACAGCGCGAGAGGGACGGCGAGCGCGAGCCAGAGGAGTTGGGGCGCGCGGAAAGTGAAGGCGGTCACTGGATCTTGCTCCCGCGGTTCTGAGTGGTTAGAGACAAGAGATCAGAGACCAGGAGGAGTTGGCCGGCGCGGTCTCCTGATCTCTGATCTCTAGTCGCTGATCGGTGATTCAGACACAAGGCAACAGAGGTCCGACGAGGACGACCCGCGCAGGCTCCTGCTCTCTGATCTCTGCCTTCCCTGATCTCTGCCCTCACGCCGTCACCTTCTGCCACAACGTCTCACCCGCCAGCAGCGCGAGCGCAAGCGCCGCGATTCCGGCGGCGAGCGGCGCGGCGTAGAGCTCTTCGATCCGCTCGCTCTTGGGTGCGCTAAGGCGGGTCTTTTCTAGATGATCGATGCGGTCGAGGACTGCGCCCATCGTGTGCGCGTCCGTCGCCCGGAAGTACTCGCCGTTCGTCGCCTTTGCAATTGCGGCCAGCGTCTCCTCGTCGATGTCGGCGCGGACGAGTTGATACGTCGTCACGATCTCGCCCGTGAACGGATCCTGGCGCTTCATCGGAATCGGCACCGGACCGCGGCTGCCGACACCGATCGTGTAGATCTTGATGCCGGAGCGTGCGGCAAGCTGCGCCGCCGTGAGCGGATCGATCGAGCCCGCGTTGTTCACCCCGTCGGTGACGAGAATGATGATCCGGCTGCGCGTCTTCGATGTGCGTAAACGGTTCACGCAGGTTGCGATGGCGTGGCCGATCGCCGTGCCGTCGCCGTTCTCACCGACTTCCGCGCGCTCGAGAATCGCGCCGGCAATATCGCGGTCGTACGTGATCGGAACGCGTGTAGCGGCACGCACACCGAACGTCACGATTCCGATCCGGTCGTCCTGCCGCCGCTCGATGAAGTTGCCGATCAGCTCCTTGGCCACGCCGAATCGGTTGCGGGGCTTGAAGTCCTCCGCCGCCATGCTGCCCGAGGCATCGAGCGCAATCACGATGTCGATGCCGTAGCGGTCGTTCGAGGCCATCTTCGTCACGCGCTGCGGCCGCGAAAGCGCCACGATCATCGCCAGCGCCGCGAGCGACTCCAGCAGAAACGGCACCCCCGCAAGCTGCGCCCGCAGACTCTGTTTCGGACCGACCAGCGAGAGCGACGAGATCGTGAATGAGCCAAAGCCCTTGCGCCGGTCACGAATGACCAGCGCGATGCGCGCAGCGACGGCCAGGATCAGCAACAGCCAGAGCGGATTGGCAAAGCGAATCACGCCGCCGCCTCCTGCTCGCCAGGCGCGGCCACCGGCTCGGCCGGAGGCTCAATCCACAACGGGATCTCCAACGCCCGATTGACCGCATCATCAAAATCCGCCGGAGCCGGTCCCCACGGCGAGAACTTCTCAAGGTCCCCCTGATGAAGAATCTCCCCGAGAACACCGCGCGCATCGTAGCCGCGTCCATCGTAGCGCCGCCGGCCCGGCGGCTGTTCCGCCGGCGGCTCGCCGGCAACTTCACCAGCTTGCTCGCCCTCCCCCACCCGCGCCAACAACTCCTTCGTCGTCAACTCCGCGCCGAGGTCAGAACGAACCGAGGCGAGATACGAGCGAACCGCGTCGGCGAGAGATGCCCAGCGCATCCCGATCGCCGCGCGCCGAAGCCCAAGCACCCGCGAGCGATACAACTCCGCCGGCACGACCACCACAACCATCTTCGGCTTCCGCCGCCTCGCCAGCAGGACCACCGCCGTCCACGCCCCAATCGCGCAGAGCGCCGCGATGCCGATCGCGATAAAAGGCATCCGAGGCCACGGCTCTGCCTTCGGCGGCTTCAACGGCGCCGGCTCCAGCTTGTCATCCGGCTTCAGCACCGAATGAATCGGAATCATCACGCTGACCGGTCCGTCCGCCGCCTTTCCGGTTACCGCGATCGTGTGTGGCACAAACGTCCGGATCACGACCTGCCGGCCGTTGCGCGAAACCACCTCGTAGTCAGGCGATGGATCGACCGCGGTCGGGGCCGCGAAATCGATCGTGATCGGATCGCCGACCGTCGGCCGAACCGGCTGAAACGTCGTAATCGCAGTGAGGAGGAGAAGTGCGAGCATCTCTATCGAGCGACGAAAGATGAACGACGAGCGAGGAACACAAATTCATCGATCGGCATTCATCGCCTCCGGATGCCGCGCTCGCGGAAGAATCGCAAGAGGTCGTGGTCGTATCCGATCGCGGTCGACACCGTCAAATGGTCGATCCCGGCAGCGCGGAACCGTCTTTCAATCAGCGTACGTCGCGCCTCGGCGCGCCCACCTACTCCAGCCCGTCGAAGATCGACCAGCCGCTGCACGCCGCGCTCTGCATCGATGACGCGGGCCAGACCTCCCTCGGGAAACCGATCCTCGCGCGGATCGCCCACCGCGATGGCCACGACGTCGTGGCGGCGGTTGAGGCGGCGCATCGTGCGCTCGAAATTCTGATCGAGGAAGTCGCTGATGACGATGACCACCGCACGACGTGCGCTGACGTGTTCGAGATAGCGCGCCGCGGCGTCGAGGTCCGCGATTCCCTCGCACCCGCGCATCGCTGCATCGACCGCGGCACGGACGATCACTTGCGCGTGCATCCTGCCGCGCCGCGGCGGAATGTAGCGGCGTACGTTGTTCGAGAAGAGAAGCAATCCGATCCGGTCCGAGCTTTCGGCGGCGGAAAACGCGAAGACCGCCGCCAGCTCCGCCGCGATGTCGCACTTGCGCCAGTCGACTGAACCGAACGCCATCGAGCCGGAGACGTCGATGGCCACGAGCACGGTCAGGTCGCGCTCTTCGATGAACTCCTTGACGTGCGGCGCACCGCTGCGGGCTGTGACGTTCCAGTCGATCGTGCGCACGTCATCGCCCGGCTGGTACTCGCGGACCTGCGAAAACTCGATCCCTCGCCCGTGAAACGCCGAGTGATAGTCGCCCGCGAACCCGGCCCTGATCAACCGCGCCGACAGGACCTCGAGGTCGCGGACACGCCGCGCCAGCGGTGGCCGGAGAATCGGCTTCTTGCGGCGGAAAAGATTCATGGTCGCGAGATCCCCGCGACCGCCATCACGGCACCGCCACCGCGCCGAGCACCTGCTCGACGATGGCATCGGCGGTCACCTGCTCGGCGGCCGCTTCGTAGCTGAGGACCAGCCGGTGACGCAGCACGTCCGGCGCAATCGCTTTGACATCCTCGGGGATCACATACGGCCGGCCCTGAATGAACGCATAGCCCTTCGCCACATGCGCGAGCGCGAGCGTTGCGCGCGGCGAAGCACCGAACTCGATGTGCGGCACGAGCGAGGAGAGCTTGAAGTTTGCCGGATTCCGCGTGGCGCTGACGAGCTGGATGATGTAGCGGCTGATCCGCTCGTCGACGTGTACGCTGGCCACGAGGTGCGCGATCTGCTCGATCTCGACGATTCGCAGGATGCGTTGAATGCCGATCTGCTGCGCCGTTGGATCGAGGTAGATGCCGAGCATCCGCAGCTCTTCGTCCTGCGTCGGATAGCCGACGCGCAGCTTCATCACGAAGCGGTCGACCTGCGCTTCCGGAAGCGCGTACGTCCCCTCATGTTCGATCGGGTTCTGCGTGGCGATAACGATGAACGGTTCGGGAAGACGATACGAGGTATCGCCGATCGTGACTTGCCGTTCCTGCATCGCCTCGAGCAGTGCCGACTGCACTTTCGCGGGTGCACGATTGATCTCGTCGGCAAGCACGAGGTTCGCGAAAATCGGTCCCTGACGCGGCTTGAACGCGCGGCCGGCAGGATCGAAGATCAAGGTGCCGGTGATGTCGGCCGGCAGCAGGTCGGGCGTGAACTGGATACGGTGAAACGACGCGTCGATTGCACCGGCCAGCGTGCGCGCGAGCAGCGTCTTGGCAAGTCCGGGAACGCCTTCGAGGAGGACGTGTCCGCGAATCAAGAGCGCGATGACGAGCCGGTCGACGATCGCCTCCTGCCCGATCACCGCCTTCCCGACCTCGGCACGCAGGCGCGCAATCACGTCGTGCGCCGCGGCGATGTGCGAACTGATGGTGGCCTGATCCATGTCGGAGAGTTTATCGTGAGGGCGTACGCGGGTTAGAAGCGAAATGTTGAATGTTGCGTGTTGTATCCAGCAATGAGTCATCCAAAAAAGAAGTGGGGCCAGCACTTCCTCCGCAACCGCGGCGCGGTGATGCGCATCGTGGAGGCGGTCGAGCCCGAAGCCGATGACATCGTCGTCGAGATCGGGCCGGGCGAGGGCGTGCTGACTGAGAGGCTTGCGGAGCTGCCGAACCGGCTCGTGGCTGTCGAGATCGATCCCGAGCTGTCGGAGCGTCTTCGCGCGCAGTTCGGCGACCGCATTACGCTCGTCAACGAAGACGCCATCGACGCTCCCCTCCCCGCCCAACCCTACCGCGCGGTCGGCAACCTTCCATACAACGCCGGCACACCCATCCTGCGACGCGTCGTCGCCGATCCCAATTGCCGCCGCGCCGTTTTCATGCTGCAGAAAGAAGTGGCGGACCGCCTCGTGGCAAAGCCCGGCGATGAGGCCTACGGCTACCTCACCCTCTTCGTCCGTCTCTACGCCTCGGCGCGCATCCTCATGACGCTGGAGCCGAAGTCTTTCTATCCGCCGCCAAAGGTTCGAAGCGCCGTCGTCGTGCTCGACCCCGATCGCAAGCCCTTCGTGTCCGACGAGTTGATCGCACTGATCAGCGCCTCATTCCGCATGCGCCGCAAGAAACTGGTCAACAACCTGCTCGACCTCTGGACGCGTGAGGAGATCGTTGCCGCGATGACGTCTGCCGGAATCGATGAGGGTATTCGCGCGGAAAGGCTGTCGCTTGAGGACTTTGCGAGGCTTGGGAGCGCACTGGGCAACGAACACCCGGCTCGATCCCATCCTTGAAATCTCGGCATCGGACAACGAGATTTCAAGGAAGCTCGACCTGCTGGTTGTCTAGTCGCCGGAGGGCGTTGCGAGGTCTTAGGGTGTGTATAAAACCATCAACCACAGAGGCGCAGAGAGCACAGAGTGACTCTGTGTCCTCTGTGTCTCTGTGGTAAGCGGCTTTTCACCTCGCCCGATCATCCCCCGCCTCGTACTTCCAAGCCGTCATCGCGTGCGCGCCCTCGGCGAAGCGGGTGTCGACGAAGTCTTCGAATGGGATGGCGTGATCGAGCACGCCGGTCTGGACCATCAGATTGACGATCGTTTCGAAGTCGGCGCGACGGGGGGAGAGCGGCTCGTACTTCACGCGGTCGATCGGATTCGTCAGCGCCCAGCGGAGCAGCTTCGGATCCTGGTGATAGTAAAAGCGGCCGACGAAATCGGCGGCGTGCATACGATGGCGTTTGGCGCGCTCTTTTTCGTCGAGCCAGAGTCCCGATCGGGCGATGCCGTCGACGAGCACCTGCACAGCATCGGGGCGCTTGTCGATCACGTCCTGCCGGACGACGAGAACGCAGGAGATGTAATCGGGCCAGTACTGTCTTGCGTGAAAGAGCACGCGGCCGAAGCCTCCGATCTCCGCCTGGGACGGATACGGCTCACCCATCGAGAACGCGTCGATCGCGCCCGCGGCTAGCGCGCCGGCAACATCCGGCGGCGCCATCTCCACCATGCGCAGGTCTTTCTTCGCGTCCAGACCATTCGCGGCCATGGCCCGGAAGACAATCAGCCGCTCGTCGGAAAACCGGCTGGGCACAGCGACGATCCGTCCGCGCAGATCGGACACACGATGGACCGGGCCGTCACGGCGGACGACAACGGCCGAACCGTAGCGGTGGCCGAGGTAGACAATCTTCACCGGAACGCCCTGAGCCCGCAGAGCGATTGCCATCGGCGCGACCATGAACGCCGCCTGCATCTTGTTGGACATCAGCGCTTCTTTGATCTCAGGGAATCCCTGAAACATGCGCGGGATGAAGAGATGTCCGGACTGCGAGTAGGCGGAGATGTAGTCGGTGACCGGGCAAGCCAGATGTCACGTTACCGGGATGTACGCGACATTCAGTTTCCGCTGTCCCTCCGGCAGCCGGTCATTCATCAGCACCTGCCAGTTCACATTCAGCGCAAAGTGCGCGGATGTGATGGCAATGATCCAGGCGCCGATGGCAAGGACGAGTTTCCGCATGTTCCGATCACCTCCTTTTGAAGCAGAGATCAGAGACTAGAGATCAGAGACCAGAAAGGCACCCGAGACTCCTGATCTATGATCTCTAGTCCCTGATCTCTGTCTCCTGATCTCTATCTCTGATAATCTCTGATCTCTGCTTTACTCACTAATCCACTCCTCCACCCTCCGAATCCCTGTATCGAGGAGCAAGCCGATCACGCCGATCAGGAGCATGCCGGCGACGACCAGGTCATAGCGCTTGCCGGCGTTGCGGGCATCGATGATGAGGTACCCGAGTCCGGAGTCGACGGCGATCATCTCGGCGGCAACGAGGACCACCCAGGCGATTCCGAACGCCAGACGCAGGCCGACGATGATGCGCGGCAGCACCGCGGGGATGACGACGTGGATCATCAATTGCCACGTCGACAGGCCGAAATTGCGGCCGGCCTGAAGGTACATCGGCGGGACGTTGCGCACGCCGTTCATCGCTGCCACGACGATCGGAAAGAATGACGCCAGTGCGATGAGAAAGATTGGCGCGGCGTTGCTGACGCCGAACCAGATCACCGCCAGCGGCATCCACGCCAGCGGGGAGATCGGCCGCAACATCTGAATCAGCGGATTGACTGCACGGGCCAGCGATGCGTTCCACCCGAGGAGAAATCCGAGCGGGATGCCGGCGACGATGGCTACGGCGTAGCCGGCAAAAACGCGCGTGAGCGAATCGGCGATGTAGCGCCACAGCAGGCTCTTCTCGCCAAGCGTACCAATGGCGCTCGCGACGGCGATCGGCGACGGAAAGATCTTCGTGCCGGAGAACTTCACCGCCGCGGACCAGATGGCGATGATGACTGCCACAGTGAGCAACGGCAGCACGAGTTTCTCGAAAGTTGAATGTTCAATGCTGGACGTTGCGTGTTGAGTGGGTCGTTGCATGGTCACATTCATTCCGTTTCAGACCTGATGCGCCAATCCAATTTCCCCGAAGATCAGGTCGCGTAGCTCGATATAC
The DNA here is from genome assembly GCA_035577085.1 of Thermoanaerobaculia bacterium. Taxonomy (GTDB): domain Bacteria; phylum Acidobacteriota; class Thermoanaerobaculia; order Gp7-AA8; family Gp7-AA8; genus JADGNZ01. The sequence goes on along the minus strand of DATLVW010000024.1, from coordinate 1,042 downwards.
CGTCGCGACGACAGGTCGCGCGGATGGGCGATATCGATGTCGACGACGCGACGGATACGCCCCGGCCGCGCGCTCATCACTACGACGCGGTCGGCGAGCTGCACCGACTCTTCGATGTCGTGCGTCACGAACAGCACGGTCTTGCGCGCGGCACGCCAGATGCGCAGAAGCTCGCTGCGCATCTGCAGGCGCGTGATCGAATCGAGCGCACCGAAGGGCTCATCGAGAAAGAGCACGTCTGGGTTGACGGCCAGCGCGCGCGCCACTTCCACGCGCTGCTTCATGCCGCCGGACAACTCGCGTGGATACGCCTTCTCGAAACCCTCGAGGCCGACGAGGTGGACGTACTGCGCAACACGGCGCTGCCGCTCCTCATCAGGCAGATCGAAGAGACCGAATCCGATGTTCCCTTCGACGGTCAGCCATGGGAAGACGCCGCGCTCCTGGAACACGAAGATGCGGCGCCGGTCGGGCCCGGTCACCGGATCGCCGTCGATGGTCACGGTCCCCTTCGCCGGCGACAGGAAGCCGCCGGCAATGTTGAGGAGCGTCGACTTGCCGCAGCCGGACGGGCCAACGATACAGAGGAACTCCCCCTCCTCAACGCCGATGGTCACGTCCTGCAGGACGTCCATCGCGCCGAACCGCATCGAAATGTCGGAGAACTGAACTTTCATTCGGCGGCGTAACCCCAGCGGACCGAATCGAGCCGCTCGATGCGTCGCATCAGGAGATCGAGGACGATGCCGATCGCGCCGATGAGGACCATCCCGGCGACGACGAGGTCATACCGGTTGCCGGCGTTGCGGGCATCGACGATGAGAAAGCCGAGTCCGGAGTTGACCGCGATCATCTCCGCGGCCACGACGACGAGCCAGGCCACGCCGAGGGCGATGCGCATGGCCACGATGAGCTGCGGAAGGATGGCCGGGACAAGGACTCGGGTGATCCGCGCCCGCAGCGGGATACCGAAATTCCGGGCGGCGGCGAGATGAACCGGATCGATGTTGTGCACCGCATTCATCGTGGCCACGGTTAGCGG
>DATLVW010000023.1:0-21218 GCA_035577085.1 Thermoanaerobaculia bacterium | reverse complement strand
CTTCTCTGTGTCCTCTGTGTCTCTGTGGTTAAACAACGGCTCTACAAATCCGGCTCCGCACCCGTCAGCTCTCGAAACGCTTCGATGTACTTTTCGCGCGTCTTCATCACGACATCCTCGGGAAGCTCGGGAGGTGTGGAGGCTTTGTCCCAGCCGGTGGTTTCCAGCCAGTCGCGTACGAACTGTTTGTCGAATGATGGCGGGTTCGATCCGACGGCGTACTTGTCGGCCGGCCAGAAGCGGGACGAGTCGGGGGTGAGTGCTTCGTCGATCCAGACGACGATGTTCCCGCGCGTGGCGTGCTCGTCGATGCCGAACTCGAACTTCGTGTCGGCGATGATGATGCCGCGCGTTTCGGCGTATGCCGCGGCGCGCTGGTAAATCCGCAACGTCAGATCGCGTAGTTGGGTGGCCAGATCGTCGCCCACGATTGTGCACATCCGCTCGAAGGAGATGTTCTCGTCGTGGCCTGTTTCTTCTTTCGTCGCCGGCGTGAAGATCGGTTCGGGCAGGCGGCTGGCCGTCGTCAGCCCGCGCTCCAACTCGATGCCGCAGACTTTGCCGGTCTCCTTGTACTCCTTGAGACCTGACCCGACGAGATAGCCCCGCGCCACGCATTCGACCGGGACGACCTTGCACTTGCGGACGATCACGCTCCGTCCGCGAAGTTCGGCGTGCGCCCGCACTTCAGCCGGGAACGCGTTCCACTCGGTCTCGACGAGGTGATTCTCGATGTCGCCGAACTGGCGGAACCAGAACGTCGACATCTGCGTGAGGATCTTTCCCTTGTCGGGGATCCCCGGCGAAAGGACGACATCGAATGCGGAGATGCGGTCGGTGGCGACGAAGAGAAAGGAATCGCCGAGGTCGTAGACATCGCGCACTTTGCCGCGGCGGGCGAGTGGGAGGGGGAGGCTGGTCTCGAGTAGCGCAGGCATGGGAGTCTGGTCTGAGGCTCTATCTCTGCTCGATCCCCTTGTAATCCCGCCGCGCAGCTCCGGTAAAGATCTGCCTCGGGCGCGCAATCTTCTGATCGGCATCGTTCAGCATTTCGCACCACTGCGCCAGCCAGCCGGAAACGCGCGGAATGGCGAAGAGGACGGGGAACATGTCCATCGGGAACTTCAGCGCCTGGTAGATCAGGCCGGAGTAGAAGTCGACGTTCGGGTAGAGCTTGCGCTTGACGAAGTACTCATCCTCGAGGGCGATGCGCTCCAGCTCCAGCGCGATGTCGAGCAGCGGACTGGTTCCCGTCACTTCGAACACCTCGTAGGCGACCTTCTTGATGATCGTCGCCCGAGGGTCGTAGTTCTTGTAGACGCGGTGGCCGAAGCCCATCAGCTTCACGCCTTCGCCACCCTTCACCTTCTCGATGAAAGCCGGGATCCTGTCTTTCGACCCGATCTCCGTCAGCATACGGATGACCTGCTCGTTGGCGCCGCCGTGGAGCGGTCCATAAAGCGCGGCGCATGCGGCGGCGACGGCTGAATACGGATCGACGTGCGAGCTGCCGACGACGCGCATCGTGCTCGTCGAACAGTTCTGCTCGTGATCGGCGTGGAGGATGAAGAGAACGTCGAGCGCGCGCTCCAGGGCCGGATGCGGCTCGTACTTCAGCTCCGTCGTCTTGAACATCATGTTCAAGAAGTTGCCGGGATAGGAGAGGTTGTTGTCGGGGTAGACGTAGGGCATCCCCATCATGTGCCGGTAGCCGAATCCGGCGATGGTGATCATCTTGGCGATGAGCCGTTCGATCTGACGGTTTCTGGCACCGTCATCGAAGATCTCCTTCGCCTCGTTGTAGAAGGTGCCGAGGGCGCTGATCATGGCGATGAGCATGCCCATCGGATGGGCGTTGTAGCGGAAGGAATCGAGAACGCCTTTGAGGTTCTCGTTGATGAAGGTGTGATACGTGATCGTGTGCGTCCACGCAGCCAGTTCATCTTTGGTGGGGAGCTCGCCTTTGAGCAGGAGCCATGAGGTCTCGAGGTAGCTGCTCTTCTCCGCGAGCTGCTCGATCGGATAACCGCGATACTCGAGGATGCCTTTGTCGCCGTCGATGAAGGTGATGGCGCTTCGGCACGCCGCGGTGTTCATGAAAGCCGGGTCGTATGTCATCAACCCGAAGTCGTCATCGGCGACCTTGATCTTGCGCAGGTCGGTGGCGCGAATGGTCTCTTCGCTGATCGGTACTTCGTACGTTTTGCCCGTACGGTTATCGGTAATCGTGAGGCTGTTGGTTGGCAAAAGACTCCTCCGGTGACAATCGAGCGCGCAAATCTATCAAATGTCGGCATATCGCGCAGCGATCAACGCGGTAGCGACGATCGCTGCGGTCTCGGCGCGAAGCCTGCGAATTCCGAGCCGTTCGAAATCGCAACCATTCTCCCGCGCCTCCGCGATCTCCCGCTCGCTCCATCCCCCCTCGGGGCCAATGAAGAGCGTGGCCGGGTCTTCCGGCCGCCAGGCGCTCGGCTCCGCATCGGCATCGAAGACGAGTTTCCGTCCCTCTCGCCGGACAACATCAAGGAACGGAGCCGGCTCTTCGACGACGGGGATGACCGACCGGCCGGATTGCTTGACCGCTTCGAAGACGATTTTGCGCCACCGCTCCGCCTTGCCGCGATATCGCTCGGCGCGAATCTCGACGCGCTCGGTGACGAGCGGGATGATCGAGCGAACGCCGAGCTCCGTCGCCTTCTGCAGCACGAGGTCGAACTTGTCGAGATTGATGATCGCCATCGCCAGGTGCAGACCGGCGTGCGCTTCACGGTCGGGCGCCGGAGCCGTCAATTGCAGAAGCTCCGGCGAGTACTTCGCGACGAACGCCGCGCCGCGCCCATTGAACACTTCGACCTCTTCCCCTTCGCGCACCCGCACGACATGCGCGTGATGCCGCTCATCGCGGCTCAGCGGAACCGCGGAACCAGCGATGAGATCTGCGTCGACGAAGAAGCGGTGTTTCATGGGAGAGCCGCGCTGCAGGGCGATGTGCGCGCGGTGTCATCCTGAGCCTGCCGGAGCCGCCCTCGCTGTCCGAGCCCTCGCGCAGCACGACCTGGCGGCGCAGGACGGCGAAGGATCTCAGAATACGCAGAGCATGGCTTGAATGCGTTCGCTCCGCTGGGCTGCCGTGATCGTCGCATTTTGAGTTCCTTCACCGCGCTTCGCCGGTTCAGGATGACACGACTGCTTGCTTCGCCGCGAGTTGCTCCCTCACGAACGGCACCAGCAGCAGTCCTGGAATCCCAAGCACGACGGTCAGCCAGAAGTATGCCGGGTAGCCGGCGTTTTGGGCGATCCATCCACTCGGTGTCCCGATGACGACGCGCGTCAGGCCGAAGGCGGCGGTGAGCATTGCATACTCCGTTGCGGCGCGTTCGCGGTCGCAGATGGCCATGAGAAACGCCAGGAATGCGCCGGTGCCGAGGCCGTAGCCGATGTTCTCGACGATGGCTGCGACGTAGATGGCCCAGCGGCCGGCGTGGGTCGTGGCAACGATCGCGTACCCGAGGTTGGAGAGAATCTGGGCAGCACCAAGCCAGAGCATGGCGCGATAGAGACCGATGCGCGCCACGATCGCGCCGCCTGCGATCGCGCCGAGAATACTGACGATGACGCCGATGACCGCGGTGATCGTCCCGATCTCCGCGGGCGAATAGCCGCGGTCGACCCAGTACGGTTTGATCATCGCGTAGATGGCCAGCTCGCCGAGGCGGTAGAGAAGCACGATGGCGAGGAGAAAGCCCGCACGAGGACGGGCCAGCCAGTGCCCAAGCCCGCGAAAGAGCTCGACGATCGATTTGCGCTCGTCACGCGCCCCTCGGTCATCGGGCAATCGCAGCGCGACGACGAACACGACTCCGGCGATGACGGCGGCGGCCGCGAAGCTGCCCCGCCAGCCGATGACGCCGGAGAGCGCCACGAGTCCCCCTCCTCCGACGATGAGCGCCGCGCGATAAGCCGCCACGCGAATGGAGTTCACGGGTCCGACAAGCTCCGGAGGCGTCGCGCGAATAGTGAAAGCATCGACGGCGAGATCCTGCGTGGCCGAGGCGATGGCGAAGATCGTGATGACGGTCCAGAACGTGGCGCCGATCGCGGCAGGCAGCGTCGCCATCGTCGCCATACAGATCGCCATCGCCAAGACCGCCGTGGCGATCCAGCGCCGATACGTTCCAAACGAATCGATCAGCGGCGACCAGAAGACTTTCAGTGTCCAGGCCGAGGCCACCGTGCTGAGGAATCCGATCGTCGTGAGCTCGACGTGATGAACGCGCAGATAGACAGGAAGAAGGTCATTGACGATGCCGAAGGGGAGCCCTTCCGAAAAGTAGAGAAGTCCGGCCACCGAAGCAGCGAACAATCGCGAGGGCTGACGGTCGGTGGCCAAGCGCGAGCATTATGAATCGAGAGCGAAAAGACTGAACCACAGAGACACCGAGAACACAGAGGTTTTCTCTGTGACCTCTGTGCCTCTGTGGTAAAAAAAACTAACGCGAGTACAACGTCACCGGGAATCGCTTCAGCCCGAACGGCGTGCGGTAATACGCGTTCCCCTCGATCCGGTAGCTCGCCCGATTGCCTTGCACCATATCGGCGATCTCGCGGAAGAGCGCCTTCAGGTTCGAATACTCCACGCGGGTGCGCAGATGAATGTCGCCCACTCCGTGCGCGGGGATGTTGACGCCCTGATCGGCGCGCACGCTGTGCAGAATCGGCGTGTCGTTGATGGCGAGATCGAAGTCGAGATACTCGAGGTGCACGCCGATCGGGTTGGGATTATCGACGACGATCGTGAAGTCGAAGTCCATCGCCGATCTGGTGAGCGGAAGTGCGATCGCAACGTGCGGTTTGATGGACCGTAGTCGGTAGCTGGGATTGACGATTTCACCCGGCAGCAGCGACCGGCATCCGGAGAGCGAGAGCGTCACCGCCGCCAGGACGATGCAGCAGGCCGTGAGGAGCGTTGCGGTAATCAGCGTTCGTTTCATCGCAAACGGCATTCTATGCAATGGTCTGGCCGCCTGAAGTCAGAGACCAGAGACCAGAGACAAGAGACCAGAGATCAGAGACATGAGACCAGATTGCGTCCTGATCTCTGATCTCCGATGTCTCTGATCTCTGATTTCCGTCCGATTCCGAACCGCCGGAACCCGAAAACCGTGTGGTATGGTCTGCCGGTTGCAGTCCATTCCGGCGAGCGGAGCGTAGGAGAGCTAGTTGGGTATCTCAGCCATCATTGCGGCGTACAACGAAGAGAAGACGATCGCCGAGGTTCTGAGCGTTCTGACCAAGAGCAGTCTCATCGACGAGATCATCGTCGTCAGCGACGGCTCGTCCGACCGCACCGTCGAAATCGCACGCTCCTTCGATGTCACGACCATTGCTCTCCGCGAGAACCGCGGCAAGGGCTACGCCATGCGTGTCGGCGTCGACTACGCGCGCCACGACATCCTCTTCTTCGTCGACGGCGACATGTTCAACGTCACCGACGAGCACATCGAATCGCTGCTGCGTCCCGTGATTCGGAACGAATGCGACATGAACATCGGCGTCCGCAACCGCGGCCCGATCCGCAACTTCTTCCATCTGCAGATGAAAGTCGGGCCGGTACTCTCGGGCATTCGCGTGATGCGGCGCAGTGTGTGGGACACGGTTCCGCTCCGTTACCAGGAGCGCTTCAAGATCGAAGCCGCTCTCAACTTCTTCTGTTCGCGCGCCGGTTACCGGCAGCGCCAGACCATCATTTACGACCTCGGGCACTTGATCAAAGAGAACAAGCGCGGACTTCTCCCCGGCCTCACCGCGCGATGGGAGATGTCGCACGAAGTGGTTCTCCTTCATTGGGACCTCTACGTTCTGGAAACGTGGCGTTCTGACGTCGAATATGAACCGGTGCCCCTCGCCGAGTACGATCTGTTCGAGTAAGTGAGCACCACGCGCCGCACTCTCGTCCTCCTCGTAGCGCTGGCCCTCGCCGCCTGCACGCGCCGTTCGCAGTTTCTCGAGCGCGAAGTCCACCTCGGCGACCACACCTACAAGTACCGCGTCTGGCTTCCTCACCACTACACCAAACTCCACCGCTGGCCGGTCATCCTCTATCTGCATGGAAGCGGCGAGCAGGGCATCGACAATCAACTGCAGATCAGCGAAGGGTTGGGCCCGGCCGTGGAGCGCTTCGGCGAACGGTACAAGGCCGTCGTCGTCTTTCCGCAGTGCGATCCCGCGCACGAGTGGTACGGAGAGATGGAGCTGATGACGATGGCGGAGCTCAACGCCGCCGTTCGTGAATTTCACGGCGACTCCCGCCGTATCTACCTCACGGGCATTTCGATGGGAGGTGCCGGCGCCTGGTACATGGCGCGGCACAACCGGACGTTTGCGGCCATCGTTCCGATCGCGGGCGATGTGGTGCGAGCTCCCGACGACCCGTTCCCCAGCGATCCTCCGCCCGACATCGCCCGCATCGTCGGCGCGCCCGATCCCTACACCACCCTCGCCGGGATGATCGGCAGCACGCCGGTGTGGGCGATTCACGGTGCGCTGGACCCGGTGGTTCCGGTCATCGAGTCACGCTCGATGGTCACCGCGCTGCGCAAGGCGGGCAACAACGCCCGCTACACCGAATACATACAAGGTGAGCACAACGTGTGGGATGCCGCGTACGCCAATCCGGAGCTGGTTCACTGGATGCTGCAGCAGAAGCTGAAGTGAGAGATTCAGAGATCAGAGACGAGAGATCAGAGATCAGGGGATCGAACAAAACGTCCGACCAGCGCCCGATTCCTGATCTCTGATCTCTAGTCTCTGCTCTCTGCTCTCTTCGTCTCCGATCTCTCACTTCACTCTTCACCCTTCTAACGCTACAATCGCCCCCTTCCAAAATGACAGCCCGCGGTTCCCGCCTCCTTCTTCTCAATCCACCAGTCAAAGGAGAAAGACGTGTCCGATAGCATGACCGCGACGGCGGTGCTCGATGAGCCCCAGGCCGGCGTCGCTTCCATCGTCAACGACTGCACCATCCATGTTGCCACCGTCAACGGCTCCGGATCGCAGTCATCGAACAATGTCCTGATGCGCTCGATCTTCCAGATGGGCGTGCCGGTGAGCGGGAAGAACATGTTCCCCTCGAACATCGCCGGGCTCCCCACCTGGTTCACGATCCGGGCGAACAAAGACGGCTGGATCGCGCGCAAGCGGGAAGTCGACATCATGGTCTGCATGAATGCCGCGACGTCGCGCGAAGACGTGGAAGCGCTGCAGCCGGGCTCCGTCTGCATCTACGACGCGCCTCTCAACTGCAAGGCCATCCGCTCCGACATCACCTTCTTCGAAGTGCCGTTCGCGAAGCTGGCCGCCGAGCTCTCGCAGGACTCGCGCCTCCGCAAGCTGCTCACGAACATGATCTACGTCGGTATCGTCGCCGAGCGCCTCGGCATCGAGCGCGACGAGATCATGAAGGCGCTCACCAAGCAGTTCAAAGGCCGAAAGAAACTGATCGATCCGAACGTCGCCGCCATCGACAAAGGGCTCGACTACGCGCGTGAGAACCTGCCGTCGCAGCATCGCTGGCGCATCGAGCGGATGCACGCGACGGAAGGCAAGATCATCATCGACGGCAACGCCGCGGCGGCGATCGGCGCCATGTTTGGCGGCTGCACCGTCGTCACGTGGTATCCGATCACGCCCTCGTCATCGCTCTGCGAGTCGCTCATCGATTACATGAAGGAGCATCGCATCGGGCCGGATGGAAAAGCGACGTTTGCAATTGTTCAGGCCGAGGATGAGCTGGCGGCGATGGGGATGGTGTTGGGCGCGGGATGGGCGGGCGCTCGCTCGCTGACCTCCACCTCGGGGCCGGGCATCTCGCTGATGGCGGAGTTCGCCGGACTCGGATACTTCGCCGAATTGCCTGGCGTGATCTGGGACATCCAGCGCGTCGGTCCGTCCACTGGGTTGCCCACGCGCACCGCGCAGGGCGACATCTTCGAGGTTTACTACCTCTCGCACGGCGACACGCAGCACATCGCTCTGATTCCGGCGTCGGTGTCGGAGTGCTTCGACTTCGCCGGTGAGGCGCTCGATCTCGCCGAGATGTTCCAAACACCCATCTTCGTTCTCTCGGACCTCGACCTCGGCATGAACAACTGGATGTCGGATCCCTTCGTCTATCCGACCAAGGCGTATCGCCGAGGCAAGGTGCTCGACGCCAAACAGCTCGACGAGCTCGGCGGAAAGTGGGGACGCTATGCCGACGTCGACGACGACGGTATTCCGTTCCGTACGCTTCCGGGCACCGATCACTTGATGGCGTCGTACTTCACGCGCGGTTCGGGACACGACGCGCAGGCGCGCTACTCGGAGAAGCCTTCCGACTACAAAGCCACCGTCGACCGGCTCGCGAAAAAGCATCAGACCGCGAAGAAGTTCGTGCCGCAGCCGGTGATCGATCGCCGGCCCGATGCGACGATCGGCTTCATCGCCTTCGGTACCACCGACCCTGCGCTCGAAGAATCGCGCGATCAGCTCCGCCGGGAGCACGGCGTCGAGACGAGCTACCTTCGTCTGCGGGCGCTGCCGTTCACCGACGATGTGAAAGCGTTCGTCGAATCGCACGAACGTGTCTACGTCGTCGAGCAGAATCGCGATGGACAAATGGGCGATCTGATCCGGCTCGAAGTGGGCGACATTCAGGACAGGATCCGCAAGATTCTTCACTACACGGGTCTGCCCTGTGACGCGCGCTCGATCACGAACTCACTGTTGCAGATGGAAAGCGACGGCACGCGCGTCATTCGCGTCGGTCTCGAAGGCCGCACGACGACGCAGACTGCCTCGGAGGACTAGCTCATGGCCGAAAGTACTCTCAAACTGCCCAACGAGGCGGCCGTACCGAAGGAAAACCGGCTCGGACTGAAAGCGGCCGATTACCAGGGCGGCAAGTCGACGCTCTGCGCCGGCTGCGGCCACGACGCCGTCAGCAATCAGATCGTCCGCGCGTTTTACGAGATGAACGTCAAGTCGGAGATGGTGGCGAAGTTCTCCGGCATCGGCTGTTCGTCGAAAACGCCGGCGTATTTTCTCGGCCGTGCCCATGGATTCAACAGCGTTCACGGACGCATGCCGGCCGTTGCCACCGGCGCTATGCTGGCCAATCACCATCTCATCTCGATCGGCGTTTCCGGCGACGGCGACACCGCCTCCATCGGACTCGGCCAGTTCATGCACATGGTCCGGCGCAACATCCCGATGATCTACATCATCGAGAACAACGGCGTGTACGGCCTGACCAAAGGGCAGTTCTCCGCGACCGCCGACGAAGGCTCGAAGCTCAAGACCGGCGTCGTCAACGACCTCCCGCCGATGGACCTCTGCGCGCTGGCCGTCGAGCTCGGATGCGGTTTCGTCGCCCGGGGCTACGCAGGCGATCCGAAGCAGATGGTGAACATCCTCAAAGCCGCCATCGCGCACGATGGTCTTGCTGTCATCGACGTCATCTCGCCGTGCGTCACGTTCAACAATCACGACGGCTCGACGAAGGGCTACACATACTCGAAAGAACATGACGAACTACTCCACCAGATCGGTTTCGTGCAGTCGTATGAACAGATCGAGATCGAGTACGAGCCCGGCACGATGCGCGAAGTCACCCTGCACGACGGCTCGCGCCTCCTGCTGAAAAAGCTGGAAGAGGATTACGACCCGTCGAGCGCCGTGCAAGCGCTCCAGCGCTCGCACAAAGCAATCGAAGACGGCGCCATGCTCACCGGCCTCATCTACCTGCGCCCCGAGAAAAAGAGCTTCATCAGCCTGCTTAACATGAGCGAAAAGTCACTCTGCCTGCTCACCGAAGCCGAAACGCGTCCGCCGAAGGAAGCGCTCGACCAGATCATGCGCGAGTTGATGTAGCTGCTAAGACTTCTCACGCGAAGACGCGAAGACGCGAAGGGGAATTAGCGATGCTCTCTTCGCGGCTTTTGCGCCTTCGCGTGAGACCCGGCCCGCCTCTTGCTCAGCAATACGCCATGAGCGAAGACGAAAAAGGCGCCACCGAAGCCGACATGCAGAAAATCGACGTCATCCGCGGAGCCGAATCCCTCGGCTACGAAGGCGCCGGCCGCGAAGAACACAGCGGCGAGAACTCCCCAAAGCGTCCGAACAACGCGCAGGACGAACTAGCGGACAACAAGCCCGAAGATATCCGCTAGGCGAACTAACGCAAGTTTTCCAAAGTAGAGCGAGCCCAACCGTGTGTGGTTGCGATCTGTAAACGTCGGCTATTGCTCATACCTCATTGCGGCTGACGAGCGACAGGTCGTACAGTCTGACCGAATACGCTGGTGGACTCATTCAAGATAGGAATTGAGAACGTAGTGAGCGACGAGAGGATGAACTCGGTATGCGCCGCTCTCGTCCTTCTCTAGCAATCCTTTTGTTACAAGGCTACCGATTGCTCGTTGCGCGCGGGCATCTGGGTAGGCTGGCGTCCAGCTACCCTCACGCGCTGCCTCTTCTGCCGCCTGGAAGAGAAAGCGCCGTTCATAATGAGACAACGGTACGCTCTTGAGTGTCGCGAGAAGCGTCAGCGCCTTGTCGGCGTTTTCCTCGGCAACGGCGATTGCCTCAGCGACTGTTTGAGGATTGGCGTCCGAGATCGATTCTCGAAATGCGACACGTAGCTTTTCGCCAAGCGATAGCTCGAAGGAGTCAGTGACTGCGCGGTGAGCAATCCCCCCTATGTTGCTGAGCAGCGCGTACAGTGGCCGCCGGTAAACGAGTGCAAGTGTCAGCACGAGCAGCGGCCACGCAATGCCCTTGAGTACTTCGACAACAAGTCGTGCCCACTCCAGTTGCGAGGACATGGTTCACTGCTGGTACAAAGTGTATCCGAATCCCAACTAAGCAGAGGCGCGCAAGACTGCCCGCAGGACTGTTCATCAGGAGCACTCGTGGCATCTCTGCCTCGATGCGCGCGCTGACTGCTTCGCGCGGCTGGACGACCGGCCCTCAGTGAAACGTCACCGTCAAACTGAAAATCACCGGCACCGGCTTGCCATCCGACGTTCCGGGGCGGAAGCGCCATTGACGGACTGCTTCTAACGCGGCGTAGGACGTAGAAGGAGCGGGAGACTCCACAATTGCCGGTTGGCGGACCACGCCGTCGATATCGATGACGACTTTAACGGTCACCTTCGACGGCCCGATTGCATCGATGATTCCGGGCCGCACAGGCTGCTGGCGGTGGATCACTTCAGGCGCTTTGATTGCGGGCGATGAAAAGACCGCGCGTGCAAGCGGTGAATCAGGGTCTTTCGCCAACGCCTTTCTCGGCGGATCGATCGCGGCGGCGACTTGCTGATACCACTTCGCGTCATCGGCATTGCCGAGGCCTTCTTCCGCGGATGCGCGCAGCGATACCGTGTCGGCCAGCAGCCGGATAGCTTCGGCGTTGCCCCCGAGGCGGTCGAGCATTTGATTGGTCAGCTTGATCGATGCTTTTCGTGCCGCGGCGTACTGCTTCTGCTGCAGTTGCGCTTCGATTGCCGCCTGATCGCGGCGCCAGTCGTCGACGGTGACGGCTCGGGCGGACCCTGCCAGAGATACGCAGCACAAGAACGCAAAAGTCATCGTGAAAGTCTTCATCGTCACCTCTTCGTGATCGCCGCCAACCGTCCCTTCGCCTCCGCGTGTTCGGGATCGATCTTCAGCGCGTCTTCGTAGCAGCTTTGCGCGCGCGCGGTCAGGCCTTCGCCGCGGTAAAGGTCGCCGAGGGAGATGAGGGTGTCGATGGAATTCGGGTCGAGGGAGAGGGAGCGCTGAAAGCTTTCCGCGGAGTCGCGGCGCCACTTCGGATTCCGCTCCTGACACGCCCCCAGGAGGTGCCACGCCTCGGCGTCATCGGGCTTGTACGCGACCGCCTGTTTGAGCAGGATGATCGCGCCGTAGTAGTCGCCCGCCGCGCTCAAGTCCTTTGCATGCGCAACATTCTGCCGGGCGATGGAGTGCCGTACCGCGCGTCGCTGTAGATCCTCGCTTCCGCCGCCGGAACCCGGGTCTTGATGGAGAAGCTTGTCGTAGGCCTGGCGTCTGGCCGGATGTTCGAGAGTACTTGCGGCTTCATCGATGCGTTTGCTGATCGCGGTGACGGCATCCTTCACCACCGCCGGATACTTTGAAGGGGAGTACTGCCCCTTCTTTTCTTCCGCGGCGGCGATGATTTGTGCGCGCGACGCCGCACGCGGCACATCGAGCAACTGGTAATGATCGATCGAGGCCAGTTGCCGCGAGAACGCCACCGCGCGCAGCGAGCGCTGATCGTTCGGTCCGAGCGCCGCGAGGATCTCGAGGTCGCGTTGCGTGTCGCTCTCTTCAGCGATGGCAGCCGCTTGCGTACGCGTCTCGTCGGCGACGACAAAGACTCCCAGCGTCATCATCGCGATCACGACGCGGGCAGCCTGTAGCGAATCGTTGGGAAACTGTTTCAGGAACGATTCGATCGTTTGCGGTTTGGTGAGCGCCTCCGCCAGCTTGCGCTCTGCATCGGTCAGCGGGATCGCATCGAGCAGCGATTGCTCCGCCGGATCGGGCTCGATCGTGCGGGATAGATCGCCGAGCGAGCGCCGGAGCACGAGGCCATTCGTGATCGCCCGGATGCCATCGAGAACCACGGCGGCGGTCGATTGCAGGAAGACCCGCTTCTCCGGCTCGATGGCCTGTTCGTCGGTGAATGCTGCGGTCCCTTCTTCGAGAGAGAAAAGCTGCGCGAACTGCAGCGTCAGCCACTCGCGCAGGAACGTCTGCCGTTTCGACATGTCGAAAAGGCCGGATTCGTGAAACGCCGACACGGCCTCCGAGGGATTCTGCGTCGCGAGCTGCAACGCCTGGGCAGGGGAGACGACGCCGCGGCGGACGAGGAAGTCGGCCAGCGAGTCTTCAGGCGCGGCAGACGTGATCAGAGCCAGCTCGCCCTGAGCCCAATACAGAGTTTTGCGCAGGCGGGCCTGAACGATGGTCAGGGACCCGCTTCGGCGCTGTTGCAGTATTTCCCCCGCGATCACAGCGAAGGGTGTGATCTCGATACGCTCCAGACTCACGCCGCATCCTCAATTCGATTAAGGCTCTGCTTTTAGCACAAATGTGGCATGAAACGGGCTCCGTCCGGCTTCGTCGCAATGCTGTTGCAAGACGGACAATGCCGCCAGAATGCCCCGTCCGTTGACGTTGTTCCGTTCTGCCGAGTGTGCTCCGAGGTGATGATGAAACCAGCAAAAAAGATTGCCGTTCTGCTGCTGATGCTACTGGCGTTCAGCGCGGCGGCGTGGGCCCAGGTACCTTCCGACGACGCGTACGAATTCATCCTTGCCAAACTTGCCGCCGATGACGACAAGCTCGACGAGGCGCTGAGCCGCATCGACAAGATCATCGCCAAAGATCCGCAGAATACGGTCGTCCTCTTCGAGCGCGCCATGATCCTGGTCGACGCGTCGAAGATGGACGCCGCGGAAACGGAGCTTCGCAAAGTCGTCGCCTTGCAGCCGAACTTCTTCGATGCCGAGCGCGTTCTCGGACGTGTTCTGCTCGACCGCGCCGGTACCGACCGCGCCAAAGTCGATGAGGCGCTCGCCCATCTCCAGAACGCTTTCCGCATCAATCCCGATGATCTCGCCACCGGCATGGCCATCTCGCAGATTTACCAACAGACTGGACGGCCTGCCGAGGCGGAGAAGGTCATCGCCGCGATGCTGGAACGTGCGCCCGACCAGCGAGGACTCAACTACAGCTACGCGCTCGTTCTCACGAAGCTCGGCCGCGGCGCCGAGTCCCTCAAATATCTGGAGCGAGCCGTCGAGGTCGATCCGACCTTCGGCCCCGCTATCCAACAGCTCGTCGAGATCTACCAGAGCACGAATCAGTGGCAGAAGGCGGCCGACGTTCTACAGCCGCTCATCAACGACGATCCCACCAACCTCGATTTCCAGCGGCAGCAGGCCTACTTCTATCTCCGTGCCGGTCAATCGGAAAAGGCTCGAAGCCGTTTCGCTGCACTGTTGGCAGCCGATCCGAAAGACACGCGCACGCAGTTTTATCTCGCCGAGTCGCTGAGTGATCTGGAGCGCTACGAGGATGCCGAGAAGATCTACCGGCAGCTTCTCGAGAAGACGCCCGACGATCCCGACATTCTCGTCAGCTTCGGCCTGTCGCAGATGGGCCGGAAGAAGTACGACGATGCGACGAAGACGTTCAAGACGCTGCTGGCAGTTCCGGATGTACCCGAGGGCGCGGTGACCATTGCCAAGACGCAGCTTGCGCTCATCGATCTGCAGAAGGGCAACTTTCAAGCGGCCATCGATGCCGTCAAGCCGCTCTTCATCTTTCACGACAAACCGAACCCCCAGCCGATCAACATCGCCGTCGACGCGCTGAAGAAGCAGAAGCGCTACAGCGACGCCGTCGCGCTGCTGCAGCCGCTCGCCGACAAGTACGGGTCCGATCCATTCGTCAACGCGCGTTACATCGAAATGCTGGCGCGGGCCGGCGACAAAGACCGGGCCCGCGTCGCTGCCGCCACGCAGTCGAAGTTCGGCGTTCGCAACAGCATCTCCGCCGCGGAAGCGTACGTGCAGGCGGAGCAGTACGAGCCTGCCATCGGCGTGCTCAAAGACGCGCTGCGCACGAAGCCCGATGATGTCGATCTCCAGTTCGAGCTCGGCGCGGTGATCGAGCGCTCCGGCGATAAGGCCGGTGCTGAGAAGATGTTCACGGAGATCCTGGAGAAGAATCCTGACAACGGCAGCGTCCTGAACTACCTCGGGTACATGTACGCCGAGCAGGGCGTTCACCTCGACCGCGCCGCCACGATGCTGACCAAGGCGGTGGAGCTCGAGCCGCACAACGGCGCCTATCTCGACTCCCTCGGCTGGACCTACTTCCGCCAGGGGAAGCTCGAGCTAGCCGAGAAGTTTCTGAACGATGCCGCGCAGATCCTGCCGCGTGATGCCACGGTGCACGAGCACCTCGGCGACGTTCTCGCCAAGCGGGGAGACGCCAACCGCGCGCTCTCGCTTTACCGCGTGGCCTTGACTCTCGATCCGGAGTCGAAGGACGAGGCCAAGCTGCGCTCCAAGATCGCCGAGCTCGAAAAGCAGCAGCAGGCGCAGCAGACTCCACGCTGAGATGCGGCGCTCGCTTGTCGTTCTGGTGCTTTGCGCCATCGCAGCCGGTTGCAGGACTACGCGTCCGGCAGGCGAGGAGACGCCGCTCAATCCGCTGACATCGACGTCGGCGAATGACGCCGCGCGCCAGCTTGCGGAGCGCCGCGCGCAGATGACCAGCCAGCGCAGTCTGGTCATGATTCGCGCGACGACCGCGGGCCATTCGCTGTCGTTGCGCGCCCAACTCCAAATCGACAACGGCGGACGCATGCTCCTGACCGCCTACACGCCGTTCGGCACGAATGCGATCCGCCTCTACGCCGAAGGCGGCCAGGTGACGTTTGTCAATGACATCGAAGGGACGTGGTGGCACGGAGGCGTGGCCGAGTTCGGACGCAGCTTCGGCTTCTTCGGCTCCGCATCGCCATCGTCGATCGGCCTGCTGCTCATGGGACTCCCGGCGAGCGCCGACTTCACGTACGAATACGCAGCCACCGGCCTCAAACGCGCCAACGCCGGCGATGTCGTAGTCGTCTACGATCCGCCGTCCTATCCGCCGCCACATATCCTCCTGACGCACGGCGATCAGAGTCTCGATATCCAGACGCTGGAGTCCGCGACGACGACCGCCGCGATCGTCCCCCCCGCGATTCCCTCGGACTACCGATGCTGCTTCGTGCCGAAGATGTGAGGGCGCGGATGGTCGCCGAAGCAAAGGCAACCACAGAGACACAGAGAACACAGAGAGGATCTCTGTGACCTCTGTGTCTCTGTGGTGAAACGGCTTTTTCCAATTGCGTTGTGTCATTCTGAGCAGGCGGATGACACAACAAAAACTGATCACCGAGATCCCCGCGTACGCGAAGATCAACTGGTCGCTGCGCATCACCGGCAGGCGGGCGGACGGGTTCCATGATCTCGAGACGCTCTTCCAGACCATCTCGCTGCACGACACGCTGACGATCCGCGAGTCGGACCACTTCTCGCTGACCTGCGACGATCCGTCGATACCTGTCGATGACAGCAATCTCGTCCTCCGCGCCGCGCGCGCCCTCGGCGCCCCTCCCGTCGCTATCGAGTTGAAGAAGGCGATTCCCGCCGGCGGCGGTCTCGGCGGCGGATCATCCGACGCCGCCGCCGTTCTCGTCGCGCTGTCCAAGCACTTCGGCATCGACAAGCCCCTTGCCGATCTTGCCCTCACCCTCGGCTCGGACGTTCCTTTCTTCCTCGCCGGCGGCACCGCCTACGCCACCGGCCGCGGTGAAGTGCTGACGCCGATGCCGTCCGTTGCAGGCATCCCGCTTCTGTTGCTGATCCCGGAAGAGCGCGTCAGCACGGCAGGCGCCTTCGCCGCCTTGCGCCGTTTCTCGCCACCGATCGGCATCGACCGTTATCGATCGATCGTCAAAGATGGATTGCTCTCGCACACCAACGAGCTCGTCAACGATTTCGAAGAGCCGATCTTCGCGCAACTCCCGCGTCTGCGCGAGCTGAAGATAAGGCTTATCGAGGCGGGAGCGGCCTGGGCAGCGATGTCCGGCTCCGGATCGACCATTGTTGGTGCATTCACAGGGGCGGAGGACCGCGATGCCGCGAT
The DNA here is from genome assembly GCA_035577085.1 of Thermoanaerobaculia bacterium. Classification (GTDB taxonomy): domain Bacteria; phylum Acidobacteriota; class Thermoanaerobaculia; order Gp7-AA8; family Gp7-AA8; genus JADGNZ01. The sequence continues at coordinate 4,466 of DATLVW010000023.1, read as the reverse complement.
CGGGCGATTCAACGATGTCCGGGCGGTCGCAGCGGAGACGAAATAAAAGCGCGTGCCGAATACTTGACTAATCAACTAATGACCACTAAAGTACCGGCCATGGCGAAGAGCATCGTTCAGGAGTTGAAGCAGACCAGGCCCTTTCCGTCGAAGGCGCAGGAGGTTGCTGTCGGTCTCATGCGCACCGCGGACGTTCTTCGCCGGCTGGTCGGTTCGATCGTCGAGCCGAAGGGCATAACCCTCCAGCAGTACAACGTCCTCAGGATTCTGCGCGGCGCCGGGAAAGACGGCCTGCCGACGCTCGACATCGCCGAACGGATGATCGAGACCGCGCCCGGCATCACGCGCCTCATCGACCGGCTCGAGACGAAGAAACTCGTGTCGCGCGAACGCTGCCCCACCGATCGCCGCCAGGTCTTCTGTCGCATCACCAAGTCCGGTCTCACCCTTCTCGACAAACTCGACGCCCCCATGATCGAGGCCGCCGATTCCGCCCTCGGCCATCTGAAAAAACACGAGCTCGCGAGCCTCATCGACCTTCTCGACAGGACCCGCGAGCATGCCAACCGGCAGTTCACCGAAAGGAGACGTTCCCAATGAAGTTCCGTACCCTCGCAGTTGCAGCATTTCTCGTTACCGCGTCCTCGCTCTTTGCCGAAACGTTCAACGTCGACAAAGCGCATTCCGAGGCCACGTTCCAGGTGCGCCACATGATGAGCAAAGTCAGCGGCAGGTTCGACGACTTCAGCGGCAAGATCAACGCCGACCGCGCCAACCCGGCCGCCTCATCGGTCGAGTTCACGATGAAGACCGCCTCGATCAACACCGGCAATGCCGATCGCGACAAGGATCTCCGCAGCGCGAACTTCTTCGACGCCGACAAGAACCCCGAGATCACCTTCAAGAGCACGAAGATCGTCGCGTCAAAGAAGAAGGACCTCTACGAGGTAACCGGCGACCTGACGATGCACGGTGTGACGAAGCGCGTCACCCTTCCGGTCGAATTCAACGGCTTCGGCAAGGATCCGTGGGGCGGCGAGCGCGCCGGCTTCTCCCTGACGACGACCCTCAACCGCAAGGACTACGGCGTCAACTGGAACAAAGCCCTCGACAACGGCGGCGTCCTCCTCGGCGACGACGTCACGATCAACATCAATATCGAGGCGGCGAAGGCGAAGTAGCTTGTTGGTCCCACACTCCTTGGAGTGCGGTCGTCTCGACCGCGGGCACTCGGGCGTCCTCGCCCGAGTGCTGTCAGTGCGGAGGTCGAAAATCCGTAGCGTTCTTGCTTGGGTGTAGTACGAGTTCGTAGTCTCTGCCGCGCAAACTCTAGCGTGGTCCTACGGCTGTTGAGACCTGGGTCTGTTTAGAACCTTGGAGTCATCAGGCCGATCCAACCACCGAGGCGGGACGCCCCGATGGCCGCGGGCGAGACGCCCACACTCCTCAGCGCAAGGAGTGCGGTCGTCTCGACCGCGGGCACTCGGGCGTCCTCGCCCGGGTGCTGTCAGAGCGGAGGTCTAAAAAATCCGTAGCACTCTTGCTTGGGTGAAGTACGGGTTCGTAGTCTCTGCCGCGCAAACTCTAGCTTTGTCCTGCGGCTGTTCAGACCTGGACCTGTTTCAAACCTTGGAGTTATCAGGCCGATCCAACCACCGAGGCGGGACGCCCCGATGGCCGCGGGCGAGACGCCCACACTCCTCAGCGCAAGGAGTGCGGTCGTCTCGACCGCAGGCGCTCGGGCGTCCTCGCCCGAGTGCTGTCAGGGCGGAGGTCGAAATCCGTAGCGTTCTTGCTTGGGTGACGCATGGGTTCGTAATTCGCGTATGTTTAGCAAGCAAACACTTGCTAAACACAACCGTTCATGAGATCGTTGCCCTGCCACACGAGGAGGTATTCGATGCATGAGGCTAAACGTAACGAAGTGCTGGAGTTCCCCACCGATCTGGCTGCGTCCGAGGCTGTAACCACCATTCTCCGGTTCATCGGCGAGGATCCCTCCCGAGACGGCCTCGCGGACACCCCGGGACGCGTGCTCAAAGCCTGGCGGGAGATGACATCCGGCTACGGCGACGATCCGGCCGAGATCCTCGCGCGCACGTTCGACGAAACGAGCGATGAGATGGTCGTGCTGCGCAACATCAGTTTTCACTCCACCTGCGAGCATCACATGCTGCCGTTCTATGGCGAGGTGAGCGTCGGCTATCTGCCCGGGAAAGTCGTCGGCATCAGCAAGCTGGCCCGGCTGGTCGACTGCTTCGCCCGCCGCCTGCAGATCCAGGAGCGGCTCACGCGGCAGATCGCCGACTCGATCGAAGAGCATCTCGAGGCCCGCGGAGTCGGCGTCATCGTCCGTGCGCATCACCTGTGCATGGGATGCCGAGGCGTGCGGCAACAGACCACGGAGATGGTGACGTCGTCGATGCTGGGCACGCTGCGCAGCGACCCCATGGCGCGCGCCGAGTTCCTGCGGCTTACGGAGTGACTATGGATCTGAAATCCGGCATTGCGATCGAAGACATCGCCGACGGCGGCATGCTTTCCGGCGAAGTGGGTGATGAAAAGTTGGTTCTCGTCCGCCACGGGAAGGAAGTTTTCGCGGTCGGCGCGGAATGCACGCACTATCACGGTCCGCTGGCCGAGGGCATCGTGGCCGGCGAGACGATCCGCTGTCCCTGGCATCACGCCTGTTTCGATCTGCGAACCGGCGCTCCGAGCGCCCCGGCGTTGAATCCGATCGCGGTCTGGAACGTCGAGCAACGCGATGGCCGGGTCTTCGTCACCACGAAGCGCGACATTCCCCCATCCCCCCGGGCGCAGACAACCGTCAATTCGGTCGGCATCGTCGGCGCCGGCTGTGCCGGAAACGCAGCAGCCGAGACGCTGCGCCGCGAAGGATTCGAAGGCTCGATCACGATGATCGGCGCGGAGGAGACCGTTCCGATCGACCGGCCGAATCTCTCGAAGGAGTATCTCGCGGGCAGCGCACCCGAGGATTGGATGCCTCTGCGCGGTACGGACTTTTATCGCGATCAGAAGATCGATCTTCTCACCGGTCGTCGCGCCTTGCAGCTCGATGCGAAGACGAAAACGCTCACGCTCGACGACGGATCGAAACGCGACTTCGACGCGATCCTCATCGCCACCGGCTCCGAGCCTGTCCGCCTGTCGCCGCCGGGCGCCAATCGCATTCACCTGCTGCGCACGCTGCGCGACAGCCGGGCCATCATCGCCGAGGCGGTGAAGGGGAAGCGCGCCGTCGTCATCGGCGCCAGCTTCATCGGACTCGAAGTCGCCGCGTCGCTGCGCGCGCGCGAAGTCGAAGTCACCGTCGTCGCGCCCGACCAGGTCCCGCTCGGGAAAACGATGGGTGTCGAGGTCGGCGCATTCATCCGCCGTCTCCACGAAGAACACGGCGTCCACTTCCGCCTCGGCACGACCGTGGCCACGTTCGAAGGCGACCGCGTCGTTCTCGCCACCGGCGAACCGATCGCCGCCGACTTCGTCGTCGCCGGCGTCGGCGTCCGTCCGAACACGCAGCTCGCCCAATCCGCCGGCCTGACGATCGACAACGGCATCGTCGTCGACGAGTTTCTTCAAAGCAGCGCCCCCGGCATCTTCGCCGCCGGCGACGTCGCCCACTATCCCGACCCCTTCACCGGAAACAAGATCCGCGTCGAGCACTGGGTCGCCGCCGGCCGCCAGGGCCAAACCGCCGCTCGCAACATCCTCGGCCGCCGCACACCCCACACCGCGCCGCCGTTCTTCTGGAGCGCGCACTACGACGTGACGATCGCCTATGTAGGCAACGGCGCCGGCTTCGACAAGGTCGAGATTCACGGCTCGCTGGATGAGCGCCGCGCCCTTGCCGCCTACCACGCCGGCTCGAAGATCATCGCAGTAGCCGCCATCGGCCTCGACCGCGAATCGCTGCTGATCGAGAAGGCGATGGAAGCCGGGGACCGCAGCGCGATCGACGAGGTGATCAAGGCGATCTGAGGCCGCGGCCACGGCGGCGAGACGCCGCCGAGCCAGCCGGCGAGGACGCCAGCGTTCCATCCGCCAGAAGCGCACTTTGCGCCGGCGGAACGCCGGCGTCCCGCCGGCTGGCCAGGCGGCGTCTCCGCCGCCTACTGGGTGCGTACCGCAAACCGCCCGGCTGACAGCGCAAAACGCTCGGCTGACACCGCAAACCGCCCGGCTGACACCGCAAGCCGCCCGGCTGACACCGCAAGCCGCCCGGTTCACACTGCAATCCTCCCGGCTTACGCTGCAAACCGTCCGGCTCGCACTGCAAACCACCCGGCTTACACTGCAAACCACCCGGCTTACACTGCAAGCCACCCGGCTTACACTGCAAACCGCCCGGCTGACACTGCACGCCGCCTGGCTCGCACTGCAAACCACCCGGCTTACACTGCACGCCGCCCGGCTCGCACTGCAAACCACCCGGCTTACACTGCACG